>USLP01000153.1 GCA_900555525.1 uncultured Eubacteriales bacterium | reverse complement strand
TCACTGCTTGTAAAGATTACGCTGTCGCTTGCGTTATCGTTCACAAGCGGATTTTGTATATTCTTTTCCGTAGAATTTTTTATAAGTGAGGAATATACAAAATATATTTGACTTTGAACCTTTGAATCGGGATTTTTAACATTTATTGTTTTTGATACGCTTAAGGTTCTTGAGATTTCGTCCTCTCCGCTTCCCTCGGTATAGGAATATTCTGCCGTTATGACGAATGTTCCGGCCTCCGTAGGATTGAAAATATTTCCGTCAAACGAATATTTTCCGTCCGCCTTTGCGCCGTATTTTCCCGTAACGGTGTAGGTTACATTATCCGAAGTAAGCCTTGTGTCTGCCGGAACTACTGCCGTAACCTTGTTTCCGTCGTCCGTTATTTCCACTTCTCTTAATATCGGGAGCATATCGAGCGAGGAGCCGATAATAACGGAATCGCTCTCACAGCCGAACACTATTGATTTTTCCGTGCTTCTTCCTGCATTTGAGCTTATTGCGTAGGCGATATATGTTTTTTCGCCCGAAACCGAAGTCATAAGCTCGACTGATTCGATATATCTTGCCGTGATATTGTATGTACCTGCAACCTCCGCCGTCCATTTGTAGGAAACGCTGTTTGTATTTCCCGACGCTTTATCGGAGAGGGCAGCACGCTTTTTGAACTGCGTGCCGTTATCCGCATTGGTGATAACAAATTCAACGTAGCCCTTGGGTGTTACCACTACGCCGCGGCTCAGGCTTTCAACCTCTGCATTGAGAGAAAGCTCTGTGCCTGCAACGGTTTTCGTGCTGTATTCTGTCTGCTGTTCCGTAACGGTTTTCAAAACGGCTAAAGCGTTTTTGAATCTGTAAATCTGCGTGCCGTCATTATATCCGTAAAGCTGTGCCGTTACGGCAATCGGTTCCTCCGATGCGGACGCAGTATAATAATATTCGGGTTCGGGCGTTCCGTTTACGTCATTTTCAACGACATAAACCGTCTTTGTGCCGTCCGTATATTTCTGCGTATATGTGAGACTTTCTCCGTTAAAGGTTATTGTGCCTGTTTCGGAAACAAAGGGAGCGTCCTCCGATATTCCCGTGAAGCTTCCGTTTTCGTCTGCAAATTCATATACCTCCGTAAGCTTCACAACATCAGAAGCATCAAGCGTGAACGAGGCTTCCGCCGCATTTTCGGCTTTTGCTTTACCGCTTTCGTTAAGCATATATTTGCCGTCTTCGCCTTCGTCGGAAATCATGTAGCCGTCGTCAGCGTCCAGATATAGCTGATATTCCTTTGAATTAAGCTCGGCATATACCGATTTTTGAACATCTGTCTGTTTTGCGTACGGGATTTTATATTCGCCTGCCGCAGTACCGTGGGGATTGCTGATTGTGAGGTTTGTCTGCGTTGAACCTGCGCCGACATAAAGCGATGCGGCATTTGTGTAGACATATGCAACGTCGCCGTCTACAAACTGTGCAACTGTACAGCGGTATTGTGTGCCGTTTAACGCTTTATCAACATTATAAAGCGTAAGAGACGAGCTTGTTTCTCCGTCTATATTCTGCCATGAAGAAACGCTTCCGTCCTGTATAAGCTTTTGCCATTGATATGTAAGCGCAGAACCGCCCTTTGCAGGTGTCGCCTTTGTTTCCAGGGACGGATTTGAGCCTGCAACCGCATGAATATCGGGGAGCGTTTCCGTTGTCGGAACATTTGAGCCTGTGTTGTAGCGCGTAAGCGCCGTAACCGGTACGGTATATGCGCTTGCCTGCGTGGAATTTACGCTTCTCATAACAAAAGTATACGATGTGTTCGGCGCAAGTCCCTCTACAACGTATTCCGTTTGAGTTGACGGGAATGACGCAAGTTTATAATACGGTGATGCAGGATTTGAAGTTACGAGATAAAGCTCGTAGCTGCCGCCGACCGATGTCGGGTGCGTCCAGTTAAGAGTTGCCGTTGTTTCCGTTGTATCTTTAACCGTGAGGTTTTTGGGAGCGTTCGGGGGAGCGGATACATCTTTTACAAGATAACCCAAAACGATACATTCCTGTCCGTTTATTTTTTCTTTCCACTGACCGAATCTCCATTTGAAATCATAGCCGAGACCGATTGCGTCTCTCGGAATACCTGCGACGGAACCCGAGCACGAGGTACCCGAATAATTTGACCATGTATGGCTTCCCTCGTAGTCTGCGCCGACCGAACCGCCTATTATAACGCCGCCTATGTCGGATTTAATAGTAGTGGATATGCCTGCGCCCCAGGTTATTGAGCTTGATTTTGACGTGGATTTTTCTATGCTCTGCGTTACGCTTCCGCCGCCTTTTGAAACCCAGATGAAGTTGCCCGAATCGATGCCCGTTTCCGTGCCGATAACGTCTTTACCTCCGTCAAATTCCAAAAGACCGCTTTCCGAATTTTTGTATGTTGCGGGACTTCCGATTATTTCGTTAAGAACGTTTCCCTTGATTTTTTCAAAGCCGTTTTCTTCCGCTATTCTGTCATACTCGCCGACTTCAATCATAGACATTCTCGGCGTTTTGGGCATACAAACAACATAGTCCGTTTTTGTTTCGGGAACTGTTGCTCCCCAGTCAAAGCCTTTGTCTTTTGCAAGCTGAACCTCTTTTTTGTATTTTTCGAGGTTGTCGCCTCTTAATTTTCCGCATTGCTTTGTATACTCGTCATATGTAGGAATTTTGTATGCAGGTATTGTCATTTCGTAAACATAGCGTATGTACGGCGTCATCGAAAGAACAACTCTGTCGTCACGGCTGTCCGAGGAATATTCGGTTGTGTATGAAATATCCGTTGAATTTTCCCATTCGCCGCCCATGGACGCATGCGCTTCAACCTCCCATTCACCGCCGCCGAGACGTGCAATTCCCAAAAAGCTGGTTTCCTGCTTAAAGCCCGAAATTGCCGATGCGGTTACGGAAAATCCGTTCGTGTCGCTCGAACCCGTACCCGTTGTCTGACCGAATACCGTTTCGCCGTCCTCAACATAGTCGGGTTCCATATATTCAAGGTCTGCAAAATACGGTGCCGCCTGCAAAACTGCGACAACGTTCGGAGAAGAAAAATATGCCGATTTCGATTTGAATTTCATTTTCATTCCGTCGTTATCGTTGTCAATTGCGGCGAAGTCGAGGTTTCTGCTGTATGAAGCCTCTCTGTTGTTGTCTATGCAGACATTATCGGAAATAAGCTCTCCGTTTTGGCTTTTATGAAGAAAAACAACGTCATGGCGGTATTCGTTTTTGCCGTTTCTTTTTCTTCCGTGGTCAAATATAAGCTGTTCGCCGCCGTTTTCATCATTGTCAAAGTTGCCGACTGCGATTGTGCCAATCCATATGTTTGCCGATTTATCATTTTTGTTGCCGAAATAACATTTTTCATCTCTCGGCCATATATCGTCCGATTCGAGAACCTTTTTGAATCCGAATCGTGCCGCTTCATGACCTGATGAAACCGTAACATTACCGTCATACTGCGCTTCTGCGGAATCCACACAAAGCTCATATACGACGCCGTCAACGAAAATCAGGTCTTTTCCGCCCGTTCCCGTGGGGTTAAAGCAAGCCAAAGGCATGGGCTGCTGTGTATTATTGCTCCATATCGCCGATTGGATTGACGAATGAATCTTTACGGAATGACCTACTGCACCCATGTATTTTTCATATTTTCCCGATGAATATTTTGCGGCGCTTATAAGTGCGCTCGAGGTGTTGAGCTCTCTTGACGAATCGCCTATTTTATCCGATTTAACGTCATTGCAGGCCATAACAAGCTCGTTTTTCTCGTCGCCGTCTATATCGCCGACAGCCGCCGAGCCGTAAGCGCCGAACTGCGTTTTGCCCGAATTATCGGCGGAATTGTATTCCGTATAATTCCATGAGTGGTCAAAAGCCGCTTTTTTTGTAAGGCTCGATTCTTTTTTGCCGTGCGACCATACCGTTGTTGTCGGTACGATTTCTTTTGTTTTGCCTGCGTTATTGTGGGGGAGCGATGACGTTATGATAAGCTCATCTCGGTTATCATCGTCAAGGTCGCCTGCCGCAAGATGTACCTGCGGAAGCCTTGTAACGCTGTCTCCCGTATAGGTATAAGCCGCAAAATCACTTTGAGGTATCTGCTTGTATAAGGAAAGCCTTTTTCCGTTATTGGAAACCTTATATACTCTTACCTCTTTATCATATTTGCCTGCCGCCGATATCGTCCCAATGATGTGAATATTTTGGGCATCAAGGATAATATGCATTTAGCTTGCATCCCGGCATCACGCACGGAAAAAGTTGTTAGTGATCTGAATAAATTCTTTCCACAGTATATTGCCGTACCTAATATTTTCTATACGAGTTTCTTGGATATTAACGCGTTCGTTCATCCAATCAGCGCGATTTTAAACGCAGGCCGCATCGAACTGACAAAGGGCGATTATGATTTTTACTGGGGAGGCATTTCTCCCGGTGTTTGCGCGAACATGGAGGCGATAGATAACGAAAAGATTGCAATTTCTGAAGCAATTGGATTTAAACAGGAAAGCCTTAACGAACTTGTTCATAAATACTATGGACACCCTGAATGGCCGTCACTGTATGATTTCTTTAGTCACAGTAAGGTTCATGGAGGAACGCCCGAGGCGAAGGCTCCAAGCACT
>USLP01000152.1 GCA_900555525.1 uncultured Eubacteriales bacterium | reverse complement strand
CCGCTGCCGTTAAGTCTGTCGTTTATCTTTTCGCACAATCACTTCACCTCACCGTTCATTCTTTTTTGTCAGCTTGTCCGGCAGAGATAAAGCAACACATAAATACAACGCCAAGAAAGCCGCCGACTGCAACACCGGATAGGAATATAAGTATAAGTTTTAACATATTCATCGCTCCATTTCATTTTCCCGTTGCCTGCGCCATTTATCAAGCAGCTTCAAGATAATTTCCTCCATTTTTGCTTTTGAATAGCTTTTCGGGAAGTATTTTTTTAGTTTGTCCTCGCCAAGTGAGATTTTAACCGTTTCGGGTTTCTGTTCCATCATAATACTGTCAATTACAGCATTGCTTAAATTTCCCTCCTGATGAAATTTTCGCATTTTTCGTGCCTGTGCGATAGAAGGAGAGGTTTCCTCTTTTTCAATGGATTGCATAACCGCCGCTTGCTCCTTTGAGCCGAGATAAGATATTTCAACGGCGGCGTTCATTGCAATTTGGTTATTATCCACCATATCCAAAATTGGATCTATGAGATTTGTTAAGCGAATATAACGCTGAATTTGTCTGCCGCTTTCGCCTGTATCTTGTCCTAAAATGTCTGCACTTTCTAACTTCCCGACAATTTGTCGGGAAGTTAAATCTGTCCTTGCACCTTGTCTTTTCATAGCTTCCAGCTTCATTTGATAGGCAAACGCTTTTTCACTCGGCAAGACGTGTTCTCGTTGCAGATTGCTGTCTACAAGTAAAATTGTAGCCGTATCATCATCAAGATTTTTTACCACAACGGGAATATCGGTTATTCCTGCAAGTTCACACGCTTTCACTCTGCGATGCCCCGAAAGTATTTCATAGCCGCCGTCTTTGTGTGGTCTTGCAATTACGGGTGTGAGCACTCCGCATTGCTTGATACTTTCCACAAGTGCGTCCATATCTTCGTCAAGCTTAACCTTAAACGGCTGCTCCGTAAACGGTTTTAACTCGGATATGGGAACAGGCTTTATTTCTTCGGTGTTCCGCTGTTCCTCGCTCTGAAAAATACTATCGTATGATTTCAGACTTATGTTTAGTCCGTTGCTCATTGTCCATAACCTCCTTTGTTAGATTTCTGTACGCATCGGCAACTCTGCCATTTTTGTCATAGCTGTAAATGCTTTTGCCGACCGCAGAGGTTTCCGCCGCTTTTACCGAAAGCGGTATTTCTGTCTTGAAAACCTTTATATTGCTCCCATAGGTTTTTCGTATAAGCTGTGATATATCTTTTGCAAGATTTGTGCGACCGTCAACCATTGTCAGCAGTATTCCGTTGATTTTAAGTGTCGGGTTAAGCTGCCGTTTAACCTTTGCAACCGTACCGAGCAACTGTTCAAGCCCTTTTGCCGGAAGAAAATGCGACTGCACGGGAATGATTACCTCATTCGCCGCCGTAAGTGCATTTATTGTCAGCATACCGAGCGACGGAGTGCAGTCTACCAGCACATAATCGTAATTGTCCTTTATCTGTGAAAGATAATTTTTCAGCACACGCTCACGGCTCATAGTGTTCACCAACAATGTTTCCATTCCCGAAAGCTCAATGTTTGCCGGAATAAAGTCCACGCCCTCCGAGTGATGTAAAATGCCTTCGCCGTGTTCCGTCGGTTGCTCATTGATACTCTTTTCCATAAGGTTTGAAATTGTAACCGACAATTCATCAGGGTTGGGATAACCCAAGCATTGTGTTAAGCTGCCCTGTGCGTCATAGTCGATTAAAAGCACCTTTTTGCCCTCGTTTGCAAGTCCGATACCTAAATTCACGGTAGTTGTTGTTTTGCCCGTTCCGCCTTTCTGATTTGATATTGCGATTATTTTACCCATAAAAACCATTCCTTTCATTTTCTAATCTTGATATAAGCATTTCTCCGTCAAGCCGTGTCAATGCACGGAACCATTCGGAACGGAAAAAGCGCTTGATTTCTGCTCTGCATTGCGGCGAATATGTATGCCTGTAATCTTTTACCGCTTGCAGAATTATGGCATTTGCCAGCAGTTCGATATTTTCCACACATACCGCCTCCGATTCCTATACATTTGCCATATCGTGTTTTACTTTTGCCGAAAACCAATTATCCGCCGTTTCAAACGACCGATAAATCGTTGTAATTAAAAATGCCCGGATATTCCGGACATCTGATGTGTTGCTCCGCAGGGCGAAGTCTATATATTCAATATGCGACGAGTCAATTTTCAAAAATCTGCTCTTTACAACCTCGTGAGGATATTCCTGTTTGTTTATGCGGATTGTCGGCTCGTCGCGGCATACCACATCGACCATTATTGCCACAATTTCATCAAGCCACGCCTTACTGTACCTTTCCGAGATAATGTCATAGTCAATGTTTTTCTTGATTAGCTTTTCATACTTTCGCCGATTTTCTATCCATCGTATCGTATCAATGCCTTTTGGTGCAGGCAAGGGAGGAGAGTTATTCTCATTTCCACGATTGATAGGATAGGATATGATTTCAGTATCGCTCGATTCAGTATTATTCTTTTCAGTATCGTTAAAATCAGTATAGTTATTATTAGTATTATTTGAGTATGATTTCGGAACTTCTTGAATTTCGATTTTCATATTTGCAGAAGTTTGATTTTCATACTTCTGTAAGTTTGAATTTAATACTTCTTGATTTTCGATATTCATACTTTCGGTATTTTGATTTTCATACCGCTTTTCTTTTGGGTTATGTATAAAGTTTTTTACATAGATTATGTTCGGTCTGCCAAGCCCTTGTCGTTTGCGTTCAATAAGTCCGATTCCGTTTTCAAGCTCGTCAAGCAGCTTTAATGCCTTTTGCCTTGCACAACCGAAATCGCTCAAAATATCTTCAATGGTGTAGATGATATATACTCGATTTTCTTCATCAAACCAACAATTCTTTACCGACAGGCTCATACGGTCAAGCATAAAGCTATACAGTACCTTTGCTTCAACAGAAATTCCGGAAAGCGTTTCATCGGTAAATAGGATTTTCGGGATACGGTAAAACGAAAACTGCTCCGCTTGACTTCCGTAAAAATATTCAAATTGTATTGACATTGGTTATGCCTCCTTTTTTGCAAAAATAAAAAGCCAATATTTTTTACAGTGTAATGATCTTCGGATTATTAAACATATAAATTAACATCAACTATCATTTCAGGTTTTTCTTTTATTTTTTTAGATGTATAATCAGGGTTTGTCCCATACTTCAAACAACGCTCAAACACCTGTATTTGAGCGAGTTTCAAGACATTTTCGTATAAAGGAGCATTATGTACACGATATAGGAACAGAAGAGCTGGCGCATTTGGAAATGGTTGGAGCGATAGTTCATCAGCTTACGAAGAATGCGACGACGGGAGAAATAGAAAACAGTCCTATGGCGGCATATTTTGTAGACCATAACAGGGGAGTGTATCCTGCTGCCGCTTCGGGAGATCCATGGAAAGCTGAGTATATTGGTGTTAAGGGAGATCCGATTGCCGACCTTGTGGAGGACTTGGCAGCAGAGCAGAAAGCGAGAGCAACGTATGATAACATACTTCGTTTCTGTGATGACCCCGATGTTCGAGATGTCATAAAATATTTGCGTGAGAGGGAAGTGGTGCATTTCCAGCGTTTTGGGGAAACCTTGAACAGGCTTCAGGAAAAAGCTTGTTCAAAAAATAAATACTGTAACGGTATTGCTAATAAATAATATACACAAAACTGCGGCAAAGCGTTTTTTGCCGCAGTTTTAAATTACTTATAGATAAGAAAAAAGCGAAAGCAATACTTGGATTGAGGAATTAAAAAATAAGTATAACATTCAAATAATAACATGGGGAATTGCACCCCTGTAGAAAACAAGTTGAATAATACCGTTACTGCTTTGTATAAAGCTTTATTATGGCAGGAGAGGCGGTTTTTGAGGTTATTCCGTCTGAATGCGCAAGCACGTCAACCGATACGCAAGGGGTGTTAAAGGTCGGTACGGAATGAACGTATACACACTCGCTGTCTATACCGTTAATTTTCAACTTATAAGGCGAATTGTAAACGGGATAGATTGAAATGTCTCTGCCGTCCGTATGATATACTTCATACGTTTCGGGATAGCCGTCAATCGGCGCAGACGAGGGCGGCGTTACGCCCGTTGTCAAAAGATTAAATTCGTCGTTCTCAATCTCAACCGTAAAGCCGTAATTCATAAGCTCACGCACGGAAACATAAGTATTTGTTTTTGTGGTATATGAATTTATCACCATATCGTTTATATAAACAAGCACCTGCGATGGGACAATATCGTCGATATGCTTAATTCATGATTCGGGAAGCGCATATTTATACGTTGTTTTCACAGTATCGGACAGGCAAATATACGCTTCGCCTTTGTAATAATACGTTTCCAAACCGTTGTTTTCAAGCGGAACAAGATTATTATAGCACGAGCCTCTTGTTGACGCATAGTCATAAACAACTTCTGTTTCATTTTTATATTTTTCATAAATTTCAACAGGTACATAAATTTTTTCGCCAATCATAAAGGCTGTAACCCATTCCTGCGTAACGTCGCCGACGCCGAGATAAAGCCCCGTAGAGGAATAGGCTTTACTCTCCATGCGGTCGCCCGTAATATCCCATGTTTTTCCGTCATCTGTTT
>USLP01000151.1 GCA_900555525.1 uncultured Eubacteriales bacterium | reverse complement strand
TTCATCGTCCTTGCAGCAGGTAGGCATCAGCATGGGAACAACCGCGGGAAAAGCAGGCTTCATAACCGCGCTTTATATTGTAATTGTGCCGTTTTTAAACGTATTTTTCGGTAAAAAGGTTACTTTAAAGGCATGGGCGGCGGCATTGATTGCCATTGTGGGTATGTATCTTTTATGTATAAACGGCGGATTTAATATTGCAAAAAGTGATTTTATCGTATTTTTGTGTGTCGTTTGCTTTTCCGTGCATATTACTGTTGTCGACATATTTTCACCGAAGGTTGACGGCGTTAAAATGTCATGCATACAGTTTTTGGTAAGCGGTATTGTAAATTTTATTCCGATGCTTATTTTTGAGCATCCGCAGATTACGCCGATACTTATGGCATGGAAACCGCTTTTGTATACCGGTATACTTTCGAGCGGCGTAGGCTATACGCTTCAGATTGTCGCACAAAAGGACACAACCCCCGTCGCCGCCTCGCTTATAATGAGCTTGGAGTCGGTTTTTGCACTCCTTACGGGCTGGCTTGTCCTCGGAAACGTCCTTTCGGGACGTGAACTTTTGGGCTGTCTGCTCGTGCTTGTGGGAATAATCCTCTCCCAGCTCCCAAGCCTGAAAAAGCCGTCTTTATGCAAAAAATAATTAAAAAATACATATAGTCAATTACAGGTTTTCACAGCACAATTTACAGTGTTGCGAAAACCTGTATTATTTTTTAAATATGAATTACATTCTTTTTATTATCTAAAGCATATTTTGTGGTATAATATGTTCCGCCAAAGGCTTTTGTGCAATAAGAAATAATATATGTACTGTTATCTACCATGTATCGGTTTCTTTTTAACATACAGCCATTGTGATAATCTTTTGAAACATATATTATTTTATCTGCCTGTTCTAACATATTCTTATATTCTGCTTTTTGTTTATCACTCCAATATTTATCTTGATTTAGGCATGGGAGAGCCATGATAAGCCTTATGTTTTTATAATTTTCTTTTAATTCCAAAACTAATTTTCCGCATAAAGTATCAAAACCTATCGCTCCGCCTGATATGAAATTTTCGACGCCGATACCGATTAATCTTTCAATTTCATTTTTTGTTTTTTCTGTTATTCTATTTAAATTTTCCTTTGGCAGTATCCTATGCCCTGTAAATGAACATGTTTTATATTTCATGTTGACCTCCCTATTTATCTTTGATATTCAATATATTAATATTATATTCAAAAATTGAATAATTGTCGAGCGGATTTTGTGAGATAATTAAATATATGGGGTGATTATTTTGAAAAATATCAAATTAATACGCGTTATGAAAGATTATACTCAATTAAAAGTTCAAATGGATACAGGAATAAGTCAAAGTACATTATCTAAATATGAAAGCGGAGAATTACTTCCCACGAGTGAAAATCTTATGATTCTTGCAAAATATTACGGTACAAGCGTTGACTTTCTTTTGAATTTGACAGATGAAAAGAAGCCATACCCTCCCGTAATAAAAAGACGTACTTTTTAACATTAAAGTTATTGACATTTAAATATAAATATGTTAAAGTATAGATAATAAGCAACTTATATTTGAAACAGTGAGGAATAAGTATGGAAGCCTACGAAGAATTACAATTTGAAAATGAAGTTTATTATAAGCTTAAAGAAGCTGATAAGGAAATTGAAAATAATTCTGTTCGTTATTCTGCAAAAGATGTCCAAACGTTAATTAAAGAGCTTTTAAAGGATAATTAGATTTACATACTTAAATATTTTTTTGACTAAATACAACTTACGGGAGAGAGAAAAATGAAAATAATGTTTATATCGGA
Organism: uncultured Eubacteriales bacterium; assembly: GCA_900555525.1. GTDB lineage: Bacteria > Bacillota > Clostridia > UMGS1840 > UMGS1840 > UMGS1840. The sequence goes on along the minus strand of USLP01000151.1, from coordinate 2,835 downwards.
CTTGCACGGTTCGGCATATTATGCGAAAAAAATTGCGGAGATTTATAATGATTTTATGCCCGAAAGAGTTGTTTCGGTCGGAGATTTACTGTACCACGGACCGAGAAACGATTTGCCCGAAGGTTATGATACTAAAGAAACGACAAAAATATTAAATTCGTTTAAGAATAAAATGATAGCCGTAAGAGGCAACTGCGACAGCGAGGTTGACCAAATGGTGCTTGAATTTCCTATGATGGCGGATTATACCGTAATATCTGCCGACGGGCTTGATATGTTTGTTACTCACGGACATCTTTTTGACCCCGATAATCTTCCCCAAAACTGCGGACAGGTTTTCATAAGCGGTCATATTCATATCCCCGTCATGGAAGAAAAGGACGGCGTACTCGTTTTGAATCCGGGTTCCTGCGCACTTCCCAAGGAGGAAAATCCGCCGAGCCTTATGCTTTACGAAAACGGCGAGTTTAAAATAATTGAAATCGAAACGGGAAAAGAAATAAAAAAATTCAAAAAAAATTAAAAAAATTGTAAAAAACTATTTACAAATGTATTTTTTTGTGGTATAATGTCAAACAGTGTGATAAATTATTATCCCCAAATAATTGTTTTAAACCGTAAATTGCAGAATAGAATTCTGCGTTAAATCTCGGCTTTGTCTGCTTTACGGCAGGCAGAGCTATTTTTATGCAAAAAAACAAATTAAATATATTTAGGAGAAAGTTTCATGAACGAAAAAAACACAAAAAATCAAAACGGCATCTATGATGCGAGAGAGCTCGGCGCTCCCAAAATGTTCGTCCTCGGCATACAGCATATGTTTGCCATGTTCGGCGCAACGGTGCTTGTTCCTATTATTACGGGACTGAGCGTATCGGCAACATTGCTTTTCGCAGGCTTGGGAACACTTCTTTTTCACCTTCTTACCAAAAGAAAAGTTCCTGCGTTTTTGGGTTCGTCCTTTGCATTTTTGGGCGGATATGCGGCAGTTAAAACACTCTGCGAACAGCAGGGAATCGAACATTTCTCGGCATATGCGGGTATAGGCGTTGCGTGCGCAGGCTTGCTCTACGTACTCCTTTCGATTCTCTTTAAGGTATTCGGACCTTCGAGAGTTATGAGATATTTTCCGCCTATCGTTACGGGCCCCATCATCATAGCAATCGGTCTTACGCTTTCCTCGTCGGCTATTCAAAACTGCGAAAAGAACTGGTGGATAGCGCTTGTTGCAATTGTTATAATAATAGCCTGCAATATCTGGGGTAAAGGAATGATAAAAATTATTCCGATACTTATGGGCGTTATCGGTTCATACATAGTTGCGGCGGTTTCGGGCAACGTTGATTTTTCAAATGTTATAAGCGCTCCTTGGTTTGGGCTTCCCGTTAATTGGGAGGATACGGCATTTTCCGTTTTCGGTCATGGAAACGCATCCTTGATAATAACTTCAGTAATCACAATTATGCCTATAGCAATCGCTACAATTATCGAGCATATCGGCGATATCTGCGCTATAAGCTCTACCGTTGAAAGAAACTATATCGAAGACCCCGGTCTTCACAGAACACTTTTGGGAGACGGCTTGGCAACAAGCATGGCGGCGCTTTTCGGAGCTCCCGCAAACACGACCTACGGCGAAAACACCGGCGTTCTGGCCCTCAGCCGCATCTATGACCCGCGCGTCATCCGCATCGCGGCGGTCCTGGCTATGCTCTTCTCCTTCAGCCCGAAGTTCGCGGCCATCATCTCCTCCATGCCCAGCGGCACCATCGGCGGCGTCAGCCTCGTGCTCTACGGCATGATCTCCGCAGTCGGCGTGCGCAACATCGTTGAGAACCAGGTCGACCTCACCAAGTCCCGCAACCTTATCATCGCGGCGGTCATGTTCGTCAGCGGCCTCGGCTTCAGCTCCGTGGGCGGCGTGACCTTCACCGTGGGCGGTGCGGCTGTGACTCTGTCCGGTCTGGCCATCGCTGCCATTGCCGGCATTCTGCTCAACGCCATCCTGCCCGGCAACGACTACGAGTTCGGCAAGAGCGTCGAGGGCGACGCCAGCGCCGACCTGGGCAGCTATTGAGCCATATCTTGAATGGATACCGGGCCGCGCGGCCCACACCCCGGGGACGCACGGACAAAAGGCAGGCATCTTACGATGCCTGCCTTTCTGTTGCCTGTTTCCGTGCAACACCGGAGAAAAACACCCCGCATAATAGGGCGGCATACACTGTAACGGTGCCGCTGAATAACGTGTGGGGAGGACACAAAGGATGAAAAACGAAACTTCTGTTATGGCAATTCTGGCGGCGGCGCTGGGTGCGCTGTGCAGCTACGCCTCGGCGCTGGTGGTACCGCTGGCGGTGCTGATCGCCGTAATGCTGGCGGACTACGTCAGCGGTATGGCAAAGGCCTGGAGCGCGGGCAAGCTCTGCTCCAAAACCGGCCTGCGCGGTATCCTGAAAAAGCTGGGCTATCTGGTGCTGGTGGGTGTGGCCGGCGTGGTGGACTGGCTGGTGCGTTACGGCCTGGCCCAGGTGGGGGTGGAGGTCAGCTTTCAGTTCCTGATGGCGGCGATGGTCATCGTCTGGCTCATCATCAACGAATTGATCTCCATCCTGGAAAACGTGGCGGCGCTGGGCGGCCCGGTGCCGGGCTTTTTACGCAAACTGCTGACGCGGCTGAAAGTCGCCGTAGAAACAAAAGCAGGGGAGGGGGACCAAAATGCAGATCAATGAAGTTGCCTATAAGTGGGCGGGCCAGTTGACCCGTCGGACGGCCACCCGCCGCATTATCCTGCACCACGCCGCGGCGGTGACATGTACGCCGCAGCAGGTCCAC
>USLP01000150.1 GCA_900555525.1 uncultured Eubacteriales bacterium | reverse complement strand
CTTAAGGTTTTTGACGTTGCCGTCGGAACCGCAAGCGTGCAGTATGATTTTGATACAACCGCATTCGGCGACCCTTTGGGGCTTATCCCCACGCTTAACACGGTTAAGCTTCCGTGCGACCCGAAAATCACCGATATGCTCTGCGCCTGCGCGGACGAGCTTAAGATACCGAATAAACGCAGTATAATCGCTACTGCCGACAGATTTTTGGAGGAGGACGGCAAAAAAAGCTTTCTAAAAGAGCATTTTGGCGCTTCGGCTTGCGAAATGGAGGGCGGAAGTATCGGTCAGGTATGCGTTTTCAATAAAGTTCCGTACGGAATTATACGCTGTATTTCCGATTCTTCCGGCGGAACCGTGGACTACAATGAATTTATGGAACGCTCGGCAAAAATCAGCGCATGCATTACGGAGCTTTTTATAAAAAATATTTAGGAGGATTTTTGAAAAATGGCTTTTTTCAATAATTATTCAAAACCGGGAAAGGGTGTTGAAAAAGACGAACAGCGTCCGATTGGATTTATCATGTATTTCATCCTTTTGGGAAGAAAATTCGGCTCGTATGTCAAGCTTAATCTTATGTATTTGCTTACGTGCATACCGTCGATAATTACGATGTTTTTCGTTATTTCTTCATTCATTTTCGACGTCGGCTCATTTGATGCGGAGACACAGCCTTTTATTTTGCTTATCTCGTTTGCGCTTGCGGTTACGGTGTCTATGGTTTTTGCGCTTTCTCCCCTATCGTCGGGATTTTACTATATTCTGCGTAATTTCGCACGTGAGGAACACGCATGGATGAGTGACTTTTGGGAAATTTTTAAGAAAAATCTCAAGCACTCCTTACTCACATGGGTTATAGATTCGATTGTTGTTATTTTGGGAATGTTGGCTCTTCGTATATACGCTATTTTTATTCTTGCGCAAAACAGTCTTTATATTATACCGCTTGTAATTCTCATATTTGCGCTTATCGTTTTTGCGCAGTCCGTGCCGTACCGCTGGACGGCAATGGTTACATTTGAATCAAAACTTTCGCAGACGTACAAAAATTCGATATATTTCGTTTTGGGAAACACCTGGAGAGGACTTGCACAATTTATCTTTTCGCTGATTTTTGCGGCTGCTGTTACGGCAGCTTGCGTGCTTTTCTCAATTTTGGCATACATTGTTGTGGCGATAATCGGATTTTCGGCATTCGGACTTATTCAGGCGGTAACGATTTACCCCGTTATTTATAAATACACAAACGGAGACCGTGCAGAATGAACATAGAAAAAGAGCTTGACAAAATTCTCAATGACGTTGAAAAGCCGGGACGCTATATCGGCGGCGAATGGGGCAGCACGATCAAGTGCGATGACGGAATCGACCTTGATTTTGTATACTGCTTCCCCGATATATATGAAATCGGTATGTCGCATCTGGGCATAAAAATACTTTACGATATTGTAAATAAACAAAAAAACATGCGTGCACAGCGTGCGTTTATGGTTTGGGGCGATATGGAGGAAAAAATGCGGGAGCACGGTATTCCGCTTTATACCATGGAAAACAAAATGCCTCTTATAAAGGCAGACGTTTTGGGCTTTACATTACAATATGAGCTTTGTTTTTCTACTGTCCCCGCCATGCTTGACCTTTCGGGAATACCCGTTTTGGCAAGTGAGCGTGATGAATCGTACCCTTTAATCTGTGCAGGCGGACCGTGTGCGTACAATCCCGAACCGCTTTGCGATTTTATTGACTTCTTCTTTATCGGAGAGGGTGAAGAATCCACACTTTGGGTTTGCGACGCAATAATCGAAGAAAAGGAAAAAGGAAGCACAAAGGCGGAAATTCTGCGCAGGCTTTCCGAAATTCCGAGTATTTACGTTCCGAGCCTTACGGAGGTTACGTATAACGAGGACAACACAATAAAATCAATCGAAAAAACCGTCCAAAAGGTTATCGTTGCCGATTTTAATAATGTTGAATATCCCACAAAGCTTCCCGTACCGTATACGGAGGCGGTGCATGACAGAATAACCATGGAGGTTATGAGGGGCTGTATGAGAGGGTGCCGTTTCTGCAAGGCAGGATATATATACCGCCCCAAGCGTGAAAAATTGCCCGACAAGCTGTACAGTCTTATCTGCGAATCATATAAAAACACGGGCTATGACGAAATTTCTCTTTCGTCATTAAGCACGAGCGATTATACGGGTTTGGGCGAGCTTAAGGAAAAGCTTCATGATTTTAAGAAAAAAAATATGGTAAACGTTGCTCTCCCGTCACTGCGAATCGACAATTTCAAGGAAGAGGCTTTGGAGAGCATAAACGAAATACGAAAAAGCACCGTTACGTTTGCGCCCGAAGCAGGCACACAGCGTATGCGCGATATAATCAACAAAAATATTTACGAAGACGAAATAATGAATACAATGAAATTCGTATTTGAAAACGGTATGTCAACCGTAAAGCTTTATTTCATGATTGGTCTGCCGTTTGAAACGGACGAGGACGTTTTGGGCATATGCGAGCTTGCGAAAAAGGTTGAAAGCCTGTATTTTGAAACACCTAAGGAAAAAAGGGGCGGACGTCTTACGCTGACGGTTTCCGTTTCGTCTTTTGTTCCGAAGGCGCATACTCCTTTTCAGTGGGCAGGTCAAAATCCGTATCAAGAATTTATGCGCAAGCAGGAGCTTCTGAAAAACAATCTGCGTTCAAAAAATATAAGACTTCATTGGCACGAGTCGCAGATTTCCGTTTTGGAGGGAATTTTTGCACGAGGCGACAGGCGTTTGGGAAAGGTTTTGTACGAGGCTTTCAAATCGGGCTGTCGGCTTGACGGCTGGTCGGAATGTTTTTCCTATGAAAAATGGATGGACGCATTCCAAAAATGCGGTATAGACCCGACATTTTATAACGAGCGCGAGCGTTCATATGATGAAATTCTTCCGTGGGAAACGGTTTCCTGCGGTGTGAAAAAAGAATTTTTCATATCGGAAGCCGAAAAGGCAAAGCAAGCGCAAACCTCACCGAACTGTGCGGAAAAATGCCTGAACTGCGGTGTAAACCGCTTTAAATGCGATTCAATTTGTTATTCAAAAAGAACCCCTATAAAGGAATAAGGCGGAACGTTCCGCCTTATTTTTTATCTTATGAAATTCGTGCGCACTCCCTTTTCAGCTTCGGGCGCTTCTATGCCGTTTTTCTTTCCAAGCTCTATAAGCTTAAGCAGCCATGCCATGTTTCTGCCAAGGTTTCTCATGGTCTGCAAGCCCTCCTCGTCCTTTAATACGTCCTCGGGCTTGTTTCCGTGAACCATATTCCAGTATGTTGAGGAAACAACGGGCATCTGCGAAATTGTAAAATATTTGTTAAGTACATCAAATGACGCCGTTGTACCGCCGCGTCTTGCGCTTGCGACAGCCGCACCCGGCTTATGCGCAAAGTTTGCGCCGCCTGCATAGAATATTCTGTCAAGAAGTGAAAGTATACGTCCGCTCGGGTGAGCGTAGTAGACGGGTGTTCCGAATATAAAGCCGTCCGAGGTTTTCGCCTTTTCTATAATTTCGTTTACCGCATCGTCCCCGAATGCGCACTTACCGCCGTTATTCCGACAGGCTCCGCAGCCGATACAATCTCTAATCGCATCGCTTCCGATATTAAAAATTTCCGTTTCGATTCCCTCGTCATTTAAAATCCTTGCAGCCTCCGAAAGCGCCGTATATGTACAGCCCTTTTCATGACAGCTTCCGTTTATAAGCAAAACCTTCATATTATCAAATCCTTTCATATAAATATATGATTTTCATCTATAATTATATCACGCAAGCTCTCATTTGTCAATAAATTATTCGGGTATTCTCTTGACATATAGGGAAAAATCGTTTATAATTAGTTTAGGTGATTAGAATGAAACTGAAAAACATTATAGAAAAACTGGAAAGCTTTGCGCCGCTTTCGCTTTGCGAGGATTGGGATAATGCGGGGCTTATGATTGGCGGAAACGAACGTGAAATAAAAAGTGCGGCTGTTGTTCTTGACGTAACGCAGAAAGCGGTTGATTTTGCTGTTTTAAACTCCTGCGATTTAATCGTATCGCACCACCCTTTTATTATGCCGAAGCTTACGGAAATTAATTTTGATACGAAAAAGGGCGAGCTTACGGAAAAGCTTATCAAAAACGGCATTTGCGTTTACTCCATGCATACGAATTTTGACACCGCCGTTTCGGGCGTAAACGATACCTTAATCGAGCTTTTGGGCGCTGAAAATTTAAGCAAAGACGAAACGTGCGTTCTGAAAAAAGCAAGGCTGAAAGAAGAATTAACGCTTGAAGGCTTTATAGAAAAAGTGAAGAAAACGCTTGATATTTCTCATGTTACATACTGCGGTTCGTTTACGAAAAAGGTATCCGAAATCGCCGTATGCGGAGGTGCGGGCGGTTCGCTCATATCCGAATGTCTTGACTGCGATGCGCTCCTTACGGGAGAGGCGAAATATCACGAATACCAGCAGGCATCAGAATCGGGTCTTGCGGTTGTGTCGGGCGGTCATTTTGAAACGGAAAACATAACGCTTTATAAAATCCGAGAACTGCTTACGAATTTGGGAATCGACGTCAAGGACGGAGAAATCCACGAAAGCTTTTGTAAAATCATATAAATCGGGAAACAGTCTCCGTTTTGGAGGC
>USLP01000149.1 GCA_900555525.1 uncultured Eubacteriales bacterium | reverse complement strand
TTTTTATTGTTCGGAAATTTTTATTAAAAATGTGTGTGAATACATATGAAACGGAGGTTTAATCAAATCCGAAAATTTTATATAAGCACCCTATTTAACGGTGAAAAAACAGCGAAACGTCGCTGTTTTTTCATATCCGCCCCTACGGTAGGGCGTACGAGCAATCCCTTATTTTGTGAAAGCGTCGGCTTCGGCACGGAATTTTTTCGGAGATTTGCCGAATTTTCTTTTAAATGAGCGTGCAAAATAATTAAAATCCGAAAAGCCCGCTTCAACTGATACCGAGGAAATTTTTTTATCGGTTGTTACGAGCAGCTTTTTCGCTTTTTCCATGCGCAGGTCATTTATATATTTGTGCGGCGACGTCCCCATATCCTTAAAAAATTTGTAAAGCTGTGAACGTGAAACATAAAGTATTTTACACAAAGCGTCAACGCTTAAATCGTCCTTTATATGACTTTCGGCATAATTCAAAAGAGCCGCCTCCGCGTCATTCTTTATCGGTGTAATAAGCTTGTGAGCCGTTATGTATTCTATTATTATGTCTGTGAATTTCAGACAGGCTTCGATGTAGATTTTATCTCTTACGGCAAGTTTGCCCCGAAGATATGCCATTTCTTCATATGAAAGCTTGTAGCTTTCACAGCAGCTTTTAAGGGCTTTTCGGGTTGCAATTTTGTTTTCCGCATCAACATACTGCCCGATTACGAAATAGCCGATAGGCGAAATTCCCATATACATCGGCACAATCGTTTCGCAAAGTCCGCCGTGGCAGCGGTAGGTTACGCTTTTTCCGCTTTCTATTGCCGCGCGTGCGGCGTTATATTTTGTTACGTTGCATTTCTTTTTTCGTTCCTTATCCTCTCCGATTTTTTGACAGTAAGCCGTTAAGGTCTCCGATGAATTTGCGATTTCGTCCGATAAGCTGTATATTGCGTAAGAAAGCCCCGTAAGCGTCTTTAAATCCGCAAGCATTTCGTTAAGCCTGTTTTTATAAAATTTCATATTCATTATTATATATACCCGCCTTTTCTTCATATTATATCACGGAATTTCCCAAAAGTAAATAAAAAATGAAAAAAATATTTAATGAACGAAAATGCTATAAAAACGAACGAAAATGACTTTAAAATTTCGGATTTATAATGTATAATAAGGCTGAGGTGCAAAACTTATGAAAAAAGCAATACAAATACAATATGACAGCGATTTTGAAACAGCGCTAAAATGTGCAAAAAACGCAGGGTTTCGATATGTATCGCTCGGCTTCGGCTCAAGCAAGCTCTTTCATAATGCGGGCTGGGAAAAGCATATTTTACATATAGAAAAGCTTCTTGAAAAATATTCTTTGGAATGTATACAGACGCATCTTCCGTATTATGATTTGCTCATTTCGGCGGAAATTATCGATAAAGACGCGGATAAAGCCATGCTTCGCTGTATAAAGGGCGGAGCCATGCTCGGCGCGCAATGGACGGCATATCACGCAAGAACGGCGGTAAACGATAACTACAGCCCGCGCAAATCCATGGAGCTTGCCAAAACTGCGCTCACACCGCTTGTCAATGAGGCAATTGCGCAAAATACGGGCATTGCGATAGAAAATCTGCCCGTGTTTCCCGATATTTACGAAATGAAATTTTTCACGTCCGACTATGAGGATTTATGCGAGCTGTGCGATTATTTCAAATCCGAAAATGTCGGTATCTGCTGGGATTTCGGTCATGCACATCTTATGAAAAACAATCAAAGAAAAGCGATAGAATACGTCGGAAACAGAATAAAAGCCACGCATATACATAATAACGACCAAAATTCGGACGGACATTTTTTGCCGTCAACAGGTACAATCGACTGGAAAAGCGTTATTTCGCCGTTTAAAAAATTCGGCTATGGCGGCGCTTTGACGCTTGAAATAAATTATAATGCTGATTTTGCGCTCGAAAGCTTTTTCCGTCATGCGTACGAATGTCTTGAAATCATAGAAAAAGCAGGTGAACCGATATGAATTGGCTGTTACTTTTTACAAGCATAATTTTAGAAACGTGCAAAAATGCGTTTTCAAATAAATTCAGTAAGGAAAAGCTGAAGTGCGCTTCGGATATTTATAAATTCAATATGATTTTATATATCGGCTCGTTTGTTTTTCTTATATTTTGCGGAAATAAAGACGTGTCGGGTTATACGCTTATTCTTGCGCTTTTGTTTGCTTTCGTTACCGCCGCCGCACAGCATTACTACCTGAAAGCCTTAAATGAAGGAAGCTTTGCGTTTACCGCTTTTGTTCAGGGGTGCAACCTCGTCATTCCGACGATTTACGGTGCGTTTTTCCTTGGCGAACGGCTGACATTTTTAAAAATCTGCGCTGTAATAATACTGACGCTCTCAACTGCTTTGGCGCTTGACGTAAAATCGGAAAAAATAAAAACGAAATGCCTTATATTTGCGCTGTTTTCCATGATTTTCACGGGATTTGTCGGCATTTTGCAGACGGTTCATCAGCTGTCGGAGCATAAAGAAGAGCTTATCGGATTTTTGTTTTATTCATTTTTGTTTTCGGTTGTTATGAATTTTGCACTTTGGAGAATAGAAGAAAAGAAAAAGCCGTCGGAGCTTAAGCTTGATAAAAGCTCGGTTACGCTTGCGGTTTTTTCGGGAATATTTATCGGCGCTGTAAATATCATAAATCTTTATTTGGCAGGCGTTATGCCAAAAACGGTGTTTTATCCCGTCGTAAACGGCGGACTTATAATAATGACGCTGTTGAGCGCTGTTATATTTTTTCATGAACGGCTTAACAAAAAGCAGGTTTTGGGGCTTACAGCGGGAATAATCGCCATGTGCGTTTTGAGTATATAAAAATATATAGGGGGGAGATTTTTATGAACATAAAAAATTTATTTGATTTTACGGGCAAATTCGGAATTTCGGGATTGTTTTCATTAAGAAGCAGCGTCGGAAGCATAGACGGCGAAACGGTTTGTTTTGAAGAAAAAGCAGGCGTTGTCTGCGCAAAAACCGAAAAAGAAAAATTTATTTTGAAATCGGACATTATCAGAAACAAAAGCGTATACATAAGAAACGACGCTTTTACAAACAAAACGGACGAAACCATATATATTTATAAATGCCAAAGCCGTTTTGCGGTTGTGTCCGACAATATCGAATGTTATACGCAGAGCAATATGTGGACTTCGGAAAGTCAGGGAGAATGTCAAAAGCTTTCAACGGGAATTACAGCGTCAAGCTGCGGTGCGCGCTCAACTGCGGGCGCTTCTCCTTTTCTCTCGGTTTGGGACGAAAATGCGACGAGGGGTATTGCTTTTAATATAGTCCCTAATACGGCGTGGCAGTATTCGATTACAAAAAAGCCGTACGAGGGTGAGGACGTTATATGCGTTATAGAATGCGGGATTTGCTCGGACGGTCTTGATTTCTGCGTTAAACCGCACGAAACAATTAATTTTCCGCAGATTATATTTTACGATTTTGAAAATAAAACGGATATGGGCTGTTACAAGCTGCATGAATATATAAACCACGCTTACCCCTGCAAAAAACTGCCCGTTATGTATAACAGCTGGTTTGCGAATTTTGACGAGTTTGATATGAATTTTATGAAAGCGCAGGCGGACACGGCGCATAAGCTCGGAATTGAATATTTTACGGTTGACGCGGGCTGGTTCGGAAACGGAAAAAGCTGGGTTAACGAAATAGGCGAATGGGAGGAAAGCGCGGACACCGGTTTTTGCGGACAAATGACGGAATTTGCGGATTACGTAAGAGGCTTGGGAATGAATTTCGGACTTTGGATAGAGGCGGAGCGTGCGCTTGCGAATACAAAAATTGCAAAGGAACACCCCGAATATTTCATTAAACACGGCGATAATTTCTTTTTGGATTATGCTGACGAAAACGCGTTTAATTATATAACGGACGCTGTTGTTTCGCTTATCGAAAAATACGGAATAAAGCTTATAAAATTCGATTTTAATGCGGATTGTCCGCTTGACAGCGAAAAAAGTGCGTTTTACCGCTACCATGAGGGGCATAAACGCTTTATAGGAAAAATAAGAGAAAAATATCCCGATATTTATATTGAAAATTGTGCGTCGGGCGGAGCAAGGCTCGATTTATTTCACCTTTCGTATATGGACGGCGTGTGGTTTTCCGATAATCAAAATCCGCAGAGCGGAATAAAAATTCTGCGTGAAACGTTTTTGCGCCTTGCGCCTTGGTATGCGGAAAGATGGGCGGTTTTGAAAAATGCGGACGGTTTTTCGAGGGTGTATTCCGAGGGTCGCCGTTCCGAACGTCTGTTCACCGTAAAAGGGGCAACATGGCAGACGGCGGAAACCGTAAGCCTAAAATTTATAAAGCAGTTCCTTACGGGCGGAGCCATTGGATTTTCCTGCGATTTGACATCGCTTTCGGAGGAAACGCTTCGGGAGCTTAAAGCATATATTTCGGAATTTAAGAAAAACCGTGAATTTTTCCGAAACTGCGTATGTATTCCGCTTGTTTCGAATGATACGCTTACGGTTTTGCAGTATTCGGACAGCGAGGAAAAAACGGTCGTTATCGAAATATTCTGTGAAAATACGCACCAATCACGCTTAACGGTTTATCCCACGCTTAAAAACGGCAGAAATTACGCGCCGTACACAGCCGCGGAAATTAAC
>USLP01000148.1 GCA_900555525.1 uncultured Eubacteriales bacterium | reverse complement strand
TGCCGATACTTGCCAAATCGTCATTTATCGCGACCCAAAATTCTTTATTCGGCGTTAAATTGACAGTTAATCTTATTTCGTCCGACGGAATTATCGTGCCTTGCTTCGTATATGTAAATGTCCGAGATGTTACCGAGCCGACGTTTTCGCCGCCTACCATTACCGTCAAGGTTCCTTCCCTTGCATAGTCGGCAGGCTCAAATGTAAAGCTGTAATTTCCGTTGAGCGTACTTTTTTCCTGATTAATATATACAATTTCCCCAAGTGCGTCAACAACCATAATTGTAACGCTTTTTCCGCTTCCGCCGCTGATACTTCCCGATACATTTACTGCATTTCCGTTTTTATCAACTTCATTCATGGTAATTGTATAAACCGAATCGCCGACGGGAATATCGACCGCAAATAAATCTGCGGAAATACTTATTGAAGCAAAGGATAGCACATTCACAATGCTGTAGTCATAGTTTTTTGTACCCGTCAAGGTTTTTGATTTATTTATAATACTGCTGTGATTACTTGTAATTTGCGCATTCATTCTTGCATTATCGGCAAAACGGCTTGTCCCCGTTATTCCGATATTCGTTCCGCTTTGTGCCGATAAATCAACAGTTCCCAACAGAAGATTTTTAGAAACATCTAAAAAATTAAGAATTATCTTATAATTTTTTTGATTCAATAAACTCGGCAAAGTAAAATTTACGTTATAAATACCTGCGGAACCCGAAATATTTTGATTTATTATTTCTGTATTGTCGGTTTGGTTGATAACACTAAAGAATACCGAAATATTTTCCTCACAATCCACAGAACCTGTTACCGTCATTTTGTATGCGCTAATATTCATATTTAAATTAATACTTGCCGCTTTTAAGTCTGTATCTGCCGATACGGGAACAGCTGAAAAAATAATCAAAAAAAGAATTACTAATAATTTTCTATTCATAATTTTCTCCCATAAATACAAATGTCCGACCCGACAACAATTTCGGGTCGGACACATTCACTGTTTATACGTATTCTGTCTGTGTGTAATCTGAAAAATAATCTACCTGAACGCCTGATAAATTATATGCATAGTGTGATGTTTTAACTCTGTAAATTCCGCTTGTAACATAATAATTTGCATCAACCGTTGAATATTTTGAACCGGGGTTGTCCGTCCAGGTTTTTATCGGCGTCCAAGAGCCGTTGGTATACTGCTGAAGCTCTACAACGACTTTTGACGTATATCCGCTGTAAACATCCGTATATCCGTAACAATTCAGCTTTGTTGCTCCGAATGATTCGGAAGCCGACAATGAACGTCCGCATTCAGCAATTGCAACAAATGCAGGCGCTACAACCGGCGGTTTGACTACAATGCCATCCGCACCGATAGTCTCTGCATGTGCATAGCATGCTGTGCCAAAGCACATTGCCAATGCAAGGGTTAGGGTTAAAAGTTTTTTGATTTGTTTTCTCATTTTAGAAAACCTCCTTAAAAAAATTATTTATAGCTAATATCTTTCCGATATGTACTATCATAAAAAAACGCTTTCATCTATACAACCCTAAAAATGTCCATTTTGTGACACTATTTTACAATTTTATATTTTTTCTATATTTATTACATATTTTCGTCATATTTTTGTGCGATTTGACATTTAATTTGTACAAAAAAACCGCAATTAAAAAATTGCAGTTTTTCAAGGCTCTTGCTTTTTTTCATTTAATAGTTATTTTTTTACAAACCCAGTTTCTGCTATCCATTTATCAGCTAAAACCTTAGCCGCTTCTTCATTATTTAATCCTAAAACGTTCACTCTGCCGTACAATTCCTCAAATTCAATTTTCGTTACTCTCGCACATTGCAGTTCTTCCCCACTTAAAGCAATACTGGCATAATACCACTGTAAACGAATTATATCATAAGGAACTTTTTTATTTTCAAGATATAAATACATTTCAAATAATGCATAAACTTCCCGCGGAGAAGTATCTCTTTTCCATGGTTCTCCACCGTTAAAACTGATATATTTTTGATTTTCATCAGTAATTTTCAACTCTTTATCCTTTATTAATCTATTGTTATCATTTATACCATATACTGTGCAATGTGCAGTTGAATCTGTATAACGCCTTGCAATTGAATTTAGATTACTTTTTAATTGAGATTCCGATAAAACTGCACCGGGCTTTGACGGTATATACCTATAATAAATATTCCACCAAAGCACAACAGCACTGATAGCAATAATGATAATAATGAGTATTGTTAAATATTTTTTTAAACGCATTATATCCTCCCCCCTACCTAAAATGCCTAATTATCCCATTTACTATTTTATAAAGATTTGACCTGCCAAATATATCAACATGATTTTCATCATCCTTAAAATACGAAGTATGAAGATCTTTCAAATCACTCAAGTCGGTTTTTAAACCAACCATAATTGTTTGATTCACATATTGGGTAGTTAAACCAACATATCTTGGCATTTTAATTGTGGGTACGTAATCTAAAAGCGCTACTAAATCTGTGTTCTATATCCCCAGTACCAATTATTAATAGCCAAATTAGGAGAACCTACCCTTATAATACTGCTAATATAAGGAGTCCACTCATCATCGCTCAATTTTTCGGCAACTCGACTTGCAGCAACTCCACCGCCGCTATAACCAACAAAATGTATATAATCAGCACCGCCTACTTCTTTAAATTTACTTTTTACCTGTGCTGCCATTTGAGAAACAGAACTCCAGCTTAGTTCATAAGCATTGCCAACCACCTGTTTAACATCATCAATGAGATCTCCCGATATCGTATCATCATAAGGGTAAATAGTTATACAATTTACAGTTGCTTCCTTATCTTTTTCTAAAAGTTGCCTTTTTATTTCAGCAGCAGCCTGCTCAAAGCTGCCAATATTGGTATTTATACCTGCAAAAACATCTATAAAATATTTATTTGCCAGCCCACTCGGATCAACAAACATTATGGGGTTATTATTGCAATAGGTATACCAGTTGAGTTGGTCGCGGGCAGGGTCTTCGGTTATAAATCTGCCTATGGTTGGGTCGTAATAACGGTTGCGCAGATAGATTAGGCCTGTTTCCTTATCGTAATATTCGCCTGCATACTTTATGGAATTGTTTACTGTTTCCGTCTCCGAAAGTATTTTTCCCCACGGGTCATAGCTATACTCGTTTACTATATTTCCGTTTTTGTCCGCCATGGCTACAACATCACCATGTCCGTTATAGATATAGTAATAGTCTAAATATTCGTCGCCAAAGTCGCCTTTTCCGCTGTAACACTTTTTCGCCAACGGCTGTTTGCCCCATGTTATTACTTCTTTTGTTTTTTCTCGTATTACATTGCCGTTATCATCTGTAAGATATTGAGTTGTTTCTCCGTTTACGCTTTTAGAGCTCCTAAGTCCGTCCGCTGCTATTTCGTATTCTGACGCTGTTCCTCGCTTGTTTTAGCTTTATTTATTAAATTTTTTTCGAGTAATTTATATGCGTCATCATCATAATTACAAAAAAACTTATTCATACATTCATAAAAAACACATAAATAATTATAATATCTTCTATTTGAAACATCGCTTCTAAACAAAAATAGCAATCTATGTAATGATATAAGAAAATAAGAATGTTTTTTCATGGCACAATCCTCACATCTACAGAAGTTCATTTTTCCGACTGCTACATTCGCATATTGTGCTTAATTACGTCTCGCAGAATGGTATCGCGGCTATTATCGGCAGTCTTTTAAATTCTACATTCAAAATATCATTTGAATTGAGCTGCAAAGTTATTTTGTATATTTTTTTCTTTTCATTATACGACATTATTGCATTCCGAATATATTTTACCGCTCCGTTCGCTCCTTCGCATGTAAATTCAAGCTTCACAAAATCTTCGATTGTTACAATCTTCATATAATTCTCAAAAGAATTTGGAGGATACAATTTTATTTGTATTCTCGCCTCTGTATACTGAATTTTTATATCCGAAATTTCATAATCATGCAAATACAAATTTTTATCCATTTAATTACCTCCGTCTATTTCGGAACAATATCTCCCGGAAACAAATGTTTATTCCCATTTTTTCCCGGAATTCTAACATTGCCGTCTTCACCTATATAATGATAATGAGGAGAACCATATTTCAATTCTTCATCCCATTCGTATATAGCTTTCTTATTTTTATCAAGCCATTTAAATACTTTACCATTTTTTGTGTCATATATTCTACGCTCCAACCCTTTTGGGTTAAAGTCATATGGATTTTCCGGAAATACTTCCGGTGCTATCAGAATCAGCGAATAACGTGCAAGCGGTGTTAATATCGCTGTTAAAGCAACCGTAGTTTCCTTATCAAGCATATATCCGCTATCATTATCATCATTATAGGCTGTAGATATACTTGTATTAGGGTAACGTATAAATGGATTTGGATAATTTTTATTATAAATACCGGTTATGTTTATTTTTTGACCGACCCAAATTGAATTCGGATTACCCGAATAATTCATTTTTCGATACGCAGAAGCATTGTTTACTTCAGATTTTGCAATTCCTGATAATGTATCGCCGGATTCTATAACTGCGTATACAGTTCCATTAGTTCCTTTTTCTAATTTGTACAGTCCACTCGGATCAACAAACATTATGGGGTTATTATTGCAATAGGTATACCAGTTGA
>USLP01000147.1 GCA_900555525.1 uncultured Eubacteriales bacterium | reverse complement strand
TGATGTTACGGTAAGACGCTTAAGAGAAAAAATCGAAGATAATCCGGGCGAACCCGATATAGTAATGACCAAAAGAGGTCTTGGATATTATTTCAATAAAAACTGCAAATAATCTTGGAGCTATAATATGCTAAAAAGTATACAGTCAAAGCTTGTTCTGCTTTTTATACTCGTTATACTGTCAGTCATGATGACTGTGGGAACGTTTATTTTGGGAAATGTTACACAGTTTTATTATAATGACTTTATGTCGCAGATGGAAACAGCCTTTGACGATAATTTTAAAACACAGCTTTCAGACGCCGTTAATTCCGACGACACGGAGAAAAAGCTTAAAGAGCTTATGGAATCCCGTTACGGAAGAATCGGCGTCGATTCATACAGAAACTACGCTGTCTTAAGCGGAACAAACGGCAGCTTCATATTCGGCTCCGATGAAATCGAGGTGCAAAATATCGAAGCTACCGAAAATGTGCTGTCCGCATTAAACGGAGAAATCGGAAAAAAATCCGTTACGGGCAGCGATTACATAGATTATGCCTATCCCGTAACGAAGAATAATTCCGTAATTTATGTAATATATGTTTATGAAACAAAGCAGGAGCTTAACAATTTTCGGACGAGTATGTTTACGGTCGTATTTGAAGGACTTCTTTTCGGACTTGCCGTTGCGTTTGTTTTGGGTTATCTGCTTTCCCGTACGATAACAACGCCGATAAAAAATCTTACGGAGCGTGCGGAGGGTATCGCAAAGGGTGTCTACGACATAGGCGAAATATCCACCTCAAAAGACGAAATCGGCGTACTTACAAACACGTTCAGAACAATGGGCAGACGTCTTAAGGAAACCGTCTTTCAGATAGAGGATCAAAAGATAAAGCTTGAAACGATTATGGAATATTCCTCGGATGGTATCGCCGCTTTTGATACGGACGGACGGCTTATTCTCATAAACCCGACCGCAAAAAAATATCTGGGAATAACAGATACCGAAGGAGTAACCTTTGATGGATTTTTCTCGCAGATGTTTGATGATATTTCCATGGGAGATTTTATTTATCTCGATTCCAATAAACAGATTGTAAAAGAAACCGCATGGTATGACTATTACCTTAAATTCTATTTCGGACGCTTTATATATTCGGGCAACGTAACGGGCGGTATAATGGTTGACGTTCAGAATATCACGCAGATGAAAAAGCTGGAGCTTTCGAGACGTGAGTTTGTCGCAAACGTTTCTCACGAACTGCGCACACCGCTCACAACGGTTAAGGCTTATGTCGAAACCTTGCAGTCGGGAAGTGTTGACAAGGAAACGCAGGAAAAATTCTTTGCCACGATAAACCATGAAACGGACAGAATGACGAGGCTTGTTTCCGATCTTCTTACGCTGTCGAGGCTTGATAACGGAGTTAAGCTTAATCTTAAATATATGAAGCTTGAGGATATACTGTGCGGTGTCGCCGAAAAGCTTAAATTTGCGGCGGATACAAAAAATCAGACCATAACGTATAACAGGCTTAACGAAATCCCCGAAATTCCGATTGACGAGGATAAAATGGAACAGGTTATAACGAATATCGTCGGAAATGCGCTGAAATATACGCCTGACGGCGGAAAAATACAGATTTTTTCAAGCTATATTTCCGATAAGGCAATTGTTACGGTGACGGATAACGGCATCGGAATTGCACAGGAACATTTGGGCAGAATTTTTGAGCGTTTTTACAGAGCGGATAAGGCTCGGAGCCGAGATCAGGGCGGTACGGGCTTAGGTCTTGCCATAGCAAAGGAAATCGTAAACGCTCATGCAGGCGAAATAAAAATCCGTTCAACTTTAGGGAAGGGAACGGAAATAACAATTACAATCCCTGTGGATAAATCATTTTCAAAGAAAAACGATGATGAAAACGGAAACGAGGTAACAAAGCAATGAAAAAATTATGGTATGAAAAAGAAGCGGTAAACTGGGAGGAAGCGCTGCCTATAGGAAATGGCAGAATAGGAGCAATGGTATTTTCGGGCGCGCTTAACGATAAGCTTCAGCTAAACGAAGATACACTGTGGTCGGGCTATCCGAATAAATGCACAAAAAAGCACAGCATGGAAGAAGTATACGAAATAAGAAAGCTTACAGAAAACAAGGAATACGAAAAAGCATACGAAAAAACAAAAGATACTATGTTCGGAGTTCATTCCGACAGCTATGTTCCTTACGGCAATTTATATGTGGACATCATTCCCGAAAACATCAGATATTTTGCTTCGGAGGGGCAGGATAACAATGACGGTATCGCAAATTATACCCGTGAGCTTGATATGACAAACGGAATTGCTAAAGCTTCGTTTACTTATAACGGTATAAATGTGGAAAAAGAGTATTTCGTTTCGTTAAAAGACGATGTGCTTGTAATACATATTAAATCGAGTGAAAAACTGCAATTCCATATTTTTGAAGCTTGCCAGCTTGAACACAGCGCAAAATTTTGTGATAATGAAATTATAACCGAGGGCAGATGTCCCACGGAGGTTTCAATGTATACAAATACCGTTGAATATGATGAGGATAAGGAAAGCATACGCTTTTTGTCGAGAGTGGGAATCAACACAAACGGCGGCAGTTTTGGCGGCGGAAATTCCCTTTGGGTAAAATCGGCAGACGATTTGACGGTTATCTTCTCGATAAAAACAAGCTTCAACGGCTATGATAAAATGCCCGTAAGCGAGGGAAAAGAATATAAAAACGCGTCAAAAACAGCTTTGGAAAACGCAAAAAGCTTTACATATGACGAGCTTAAAAGCAGACATATAAAGGAATATAAAAAATATTTCGACAGAACGGATTTGATACTTTGCGGCGAGGACTATTCCAAGATTCCGACAGACGAAAGAATAAAAAGAATGGGAAACGGCACAATAGATAACGAGTTGGTTTCTCTTTTGTTCGATTTTGGGAAATACCTTACAATTTCATCGTCGAAAGAGGGAACGCAGCCGTCGAATTTGCAGGGTATATGGAACGATAAGCTTATAGCGCCGTGGCATTCAAACTATACCATGAATATAAATACGCAAATGAACTATTGGCCTACAGAAACGCTCAATCTGCCCGAATTTCATATGCCCTTAATGGTTATGCTCAAAGAATTTTTCAAAAAGGGTAATGCCTTTGATTTGCCGGGCTGGTCGTCATGGCATAATTCCGATATATGGAGATTTAATTACGAAGCTACAAAAGAAGCTCTGTGGGGATATTGGCAGATGGGAGGCTTTTGGAGCGTAAGACATATCTGGGAGCATTATCTGCATACGAACGATAAGGACTTTTTGGAGGAATATTATCCCGTAATGAGCGGAGCTGCTCAATTTTTGGAAAAATGGATGTATGAAAACAAAGACGGATATCTTACAACCTGCCCGTCAACCTCGCCCGAAAACCGTTTTTTGATTTGTGATAAGCCATGTGCTGTTTGCGAGGGAAGCGCAATGGATATGTCAATAATTTATGATTTATATGATAAGCTTATAAAGGCAGGCAAGGTCTTGGGGAAAGATACCTCGGAATATGAAAAAATCCTCGGACGTCTTAAGCCTGTTAAAATCGGAAAAGACGGCAGAATATTGGAGTGGGGCGAGGAGCTTAAGGAAAGCGAACTCGGACACAGACATATTTCTCATCTTTACGGCTTTTTCCCGTCAGATATTTGGGCAGACAATGACGAATATACGGCGGCAACGAAAAAAACGCTTGAAACAAGGCTTGAAAACGGCGGCGGGCATACAGGCTGGTCGAATGCGTGGATTGCCAACGTTTACGCAAGACTTCACGACGGCGAAAATACGATGAAGCATATAAGAAATATGTTCAAAAAGTCTATTTATCCGAATATGTTCGACGCACATCCGCCTTTCCAGATTGACGGAAACTTCGGAATAGCTTCTGCCATATGTGAAGCGCTTTTGCAGAGCCATAAGGGCAAAATTGAATATCTGCCCGCACTTCCCAAAGAATGGAAATCGGGCGAAGTGAGAGGCTTCAGAACGAGAACGGGCGAAACCGTAAGTTTTAGGTGGAGCAACGGAAAAGTAACCGAATGTGATGTAAAGGCATAATTAAAATAATTTTAAAAAATGCTTGACAAAAAGGAAAATTTATGTTATTATATCATTACTATATTTTTCACGCTTGTTCGTGGGGGAGTAATTTGCATATATCAAATGTATGTGTTAAGTCAACATCATGGCGCGCTTTTGCGTCTGGCTTAAATTAAAGAATGAGACCCATGTGCAGTCATTAGGCTGCGCATGGGTTTTTTAAACATTTTGGAAAAGTAACTCACACCAAGCGAAAAAGAAAGGGAGAAAAAAATGAAGTTTTACTGTGAAAACGCAAATGAGGTTTTAGGTGAGCTTAATTCATCAAAAAACGGACTTAAAACCGCCGAAGCTGAAAAAGCCCGTGAAAAATACGGACTTAACAAGCTTGAAGAGGGCAAAAAGACGCCGCTTTATAAGCGTGTTTTGGCACAGCTTGCCGACCCTATGACCTTGATACTTTTGGCGGCGGCATTAATAAGCGGTATAACCTCGGCATACAGCGGAGAAAGCTATGCGGACGTTATAATTATTTTAATCGTCGTATGCGTTAATGCGGCTTTGGGAGTTTATCAGGAAAGCAAAGCGGAAAAAGCAATCGAAGCATTACAGGAAATGACGGCGGCGA
>USLP01000146.1 GCA_900555525.1 uncultured Eubacteriales bacterium | reverse complement strand
CTGCCGCACCATCTTATAGAAGCTTTCAAGTCCACTTTGGAGGAAGCAAAAAATGCGGATATAATTCTTCATGTAATCGATTCCTCCGACCCAAACTGCGACCTTAGAATTAAGACTGTGGAAAAAATACTTGCAGAGCTTAAAATACCCGAAGATATACCCGTGCTAAAGGTATATAATAAGATTGATAAGATAGATGAAGACGAGTTTTACATTCCAAAGGATTCGATAATGATTTCCGCAAAGAAAGGGAAAAATCTCGATAAGCTTCTTAATATAGTTACAGAAAAGACAAAAACAACCGAGACGGAAAAATGGATTTTGATACCGTATGATAAGTCGGGGCTTGTTTCCAAAATTCATGATGAATTAAAAGTACTGGAAACCGAATATGCCCCCGAAGGTCAAAAGCTTAAGGTCTACGGAAAAGAGGAGATAATAAACCGCTATGAACAGTTATAAAACCGTAAGGCAAGACGGAATAAGTGAATATACAGAGAAAAAATCGAGGTTTATTTCGTATGTGTATCCCGTTTCGGCGGAATCCGATGCGCTTTCAAAGCTTGAAAAACTGCGAAAAAAGCACTATGACGCCTCTCACGTTGTGTTTGCTTATAAAATTAAAGATAATAACATTCAGCGTTTTTCCGATGACGGCGAACCGCAGGGAACAGCAGGCGTTCCAGTTTTGGAGGTTATAAACAAAGGGGAGCTTACCGATGTTATGATAGCTGTTGTCAGATATTTCGGCGGTACGCTTTTGGGAGCGGGTGGGCTTGTGCGTGCCTATTCAAAATCGGCTTCCTTGGGTGTGGCATCCGCAATCCCCGTTAATATGTGTGAATGTACGCTTTTTGATATAGAATGTCCGTATACGCTTTTGGGAAAATTACAAAATACACTTTCGGCAAACGGCGCAAAGAAAAACGATATAATATATGCCGACAATATAACGCTCAAATATTATATTAAAGAAGAAGACCTCGATAAACTCATAAAAGATATAACGGAAGTGTCAAACGGAACCTGTAAAGTAAAGGTTACCGATACCGAATTTAAAATTGTGTAAAAGATGCGCCCTCGAACAATCGGGGCGCATTTAATATTAAAGTATGTTTGAATATCCTTTAAATTCGGATTTTCCGAGAATTTTTTCGACAACAGCTTTTACCGAAACCGCAGTAGCATTAGAATTTACGTCAATCAGGGTCGGATCTTCGGGAAAATAATCACTTGCAAAATACGGGGAACCGAAGTTTATTATAAGCTTTTTGCTCTTATCGAAAAGATGAGATGCCCATATAAGCATAAACGGCTCGCTCCAGGTGCAGGCAATATCTGTATCTATATTGAAAATTATAAGGTCATAATTATCTTTGATTTTATCGATATCGTCCTGCCAGCAAACACGTGACGGAACATCGTAAATAATTCTGTCGGTTTTAACGCTTAAGCCGTATTTGGTAAATTCTTCCTTAAGAAGCTCTGTTGATTTTCCGTTATCTGTTGCGTCAATTATAAGGAGATTTTTATATTTGTCGGAAAGCGGTAAAAGATTAATTTCATTTTTTCTTAAACAAATTCCGTCATTTATGATTTCGGCAGTTATTTTATTGGCAAATTCACCGTTTGGTACGTCTATAGGCTTATTTTTAGCGTTTTCTCTGAATTGACGCATTTTTTGAATACGCATAAGAGCATCGTCAAGTCTTGACATAGGAATTTCTCCTGATTCCAAATGTCGTACAATTTCGTCGGCTGCTTCCACGGGAGGCCAAAGAAGTAAATCGGCGCCTGCCTTAAAGGCTTGTACGGTTTCTTTAACCAAATCACCCGTAGCCATACCTCCCATTATAAGCGCGTCTGTAACAACAGCACCCTTAAAACCGAGCTTATCTTTTAATAATTCCTTTGTGAGCTTTTCCGAATATGTTGCAATTGGATAGAAACCGTCATGTGTTTCATTATCAAAGGAACGCAGAGTTGTATGCGTTGTCATGACGGAGCATACGTTTTCTTCAAACATTTGCATATATGTATAACCGTAGCTATCCATCCATTCCGAGAAGGGAAGAACGTTTCTGCCCGGAGCAAAATGCATATTTATATTGTCGGTGCCAAGCCCGGGAAAGTGTTTAACCGTTGCGCATACTCCTTGGTCTTGTATACCTTTTACAACCTGTCTGTAAAGCTTTGCCGTCATTTCTGGGCTGTTTGACATAGCTGAAAAGGGGAGCGAGCAATTATAATACATCATGTCTATTATAGGACCCAAAACCCAGTCTATACCGTTTTCGTTCATCGACATACCTATTATTTTTCCGTATTCATATGCATATTTTTCGTTTCTTGTTCCACCCAAGGAGCTTGAATTGGGGCGAATTGTCTGACCCGAAAGAGGAACGCCGTCGGCGCAGACCAACAGGGGAAGCTTTGAATTTTCTTTACACTCGCCCAGGCGCTTAAGACAGCTTGCTGTTCCTATTTCAACTTTATTTTCTATATCGGGGTCTTGTGATTGACTGTAATACATACCGCCTACGGGATATTTTTTAAAAAATTCCTTCGGACCTCCGTGCTTATTTATCTCTCTTATTGTAACAATAAAGGTTTGAAAAACTTTTTCTTTTAAAGTCATGCTTTCGTAGTTCATATTAGCCTGATAACCTCCGCTTAAATAAATTTCAATACATTATATCAAAAAAAATTATTTCTGTCAACAGAAAATCAAAAAAATATAACCAAAAATAACGGTGTTATTTGGTTGCTTTTTTTCGGCAAAGGGTTGACAAATCCTCGAGTCTTGTGTATAATACATATGACAAAAACATTCGTATAGGATGGTATGCTAAAATGAATACTGATAAAAAACAAAAGCTTAATTTTTGGAAAACTTTATCACAGTATATCGGTGGGTACAAATTTCGTATCTTCGTTTCTGTGATTTTTTCTTTGCTTACGGGAATTATGGTTGCCGCACAGCCGCTCATTATTAAATATATCGTTGACGACGGTATTTCAAATACAGCGGCAAGCGCAGATATGAGAGTGCGTATCGTTGTGTTTTTCTGCGGTGTGTATGTGCTTATTTCATTTTTAAGAATATTTCTTTGGGCAATTGCGGCAAATTCAATGTATAATGTTTTGGAGGGTACGCTCACGAATTTAAGAAATGCGTTTTTCACAAGCGTTCAAAATCTTTCAATGAGTTTTTATGACAAAACGTCCTCGGGTGAACTTTATAACTGCATTATGGGGTCGCCGATGGCAAATATAAAAACATATTTAAGCTCGGTTATAATATCCGTTCCGTATCAAAGCGTTTCGTTTATCATTTCCATAACGGCGCTTTTGTCATACGATTGGCTTCTTACCGTTATACTTGTTGCGGTAACGCTTGTTATGGTTGCGTTTAACCTTGCTTCGCGAAAAAAGGTTAAGAGCATAGCAAAGGACTATATATCGACCGAAAATCAAGCAAGCAAATACATAAACGATATGTTCCACGGGCTTGAAGCAACAAAGCTTTATTCTGTTGAAAACGATACGATTTATAAATTCAGACGCTATACCGACCAAATACGAAAAAAGGGCATAGATATGTCTTTTTCGGTTATGATTGAACATACGAAACCCGAATTTATGCAGTATCTCGGAACTGCGGTTATCTATATTGCTGGCGCTTTGCTTTGCATTTACCGAGGACTTTCGACAGGCGTGTTGTTTGCGTTTATAAGCAGTATGAGCATAATACTTACTACGATTTCTTCGTTTTTGCAGATTGGACTTACAAAGAGCAGTGCTGAAGCCGGTCTTGATAAGATTATGAAGGTTATAAACACAGCCTCCGAAACTCCCGAAGTAAAGGAAAACCGCAAGCGTAACGTTGAGATTGAAAGAAACAGTTCACAGGATAAAAATAAACCTTGTATCGAATTTGAACACGTTTCATTCGGCTATGACGATAAAAAGATTTATACTGATTTTAACTGTAAGATAAACTATAACGAAAGCGTCGGACTTGTCGGCGGAAGCGGAAGCGGTAAATCTGAGTATGCGGAGAACTGGCTGACAGGCAGAAATAAGAAGGATGGTACTTACATATATATTGCAACCATGCAGCCATACACAGAAGAAACGATGAAAAAGATTGAAAGACATCACAGGCTGAGAGCCGGAAAAGGATTTCGGACATTGGAAAAATATACAGATCTATCAGAACTTGAGATACCAAAGAATCAGGGAATCCTTCTGGAGTGCATATCGAATCTGGTGGCCAATGAGCTTTACAGAGAAGATGGTACATTGAATGATTTAAAAGAAACAAAAGAAAAAGTATTGGCAGGAGTACGCAGACTGAGCAATTCTACGACACGTCGTGTAATTGTTACAAATGAAGTGAACGCAGATATAAACAGCTATAGCGAAGAGACGGAAAAATATCGGGAATGCATCGGAATGGTGAATCAAAGTCTTGCAGAGCTTGCAGATATAGTAACGGAAGTTGTGTATGGAATTCCGGTATGCATTCGTAAGGAGCAAAAGAAGTATGAAGAGTATAAAAAGAATATGGAATAGTTTTAAAATTGCGTTTTCCATGTACAGCAGGATTCCGATGCCGCGCAGCGAATGGACAGATGAAAATAAATCGTATGCAATGTGTTTTTTTCCATGGATCGGTGCGGTGATCGGGCTTTTGTCTTATGGAGTGTTTCGGTTTTCAAAATGGTTTGATGGGAATGGAGGAGGAAATTA
>USLP01000145.1 GCA_900555525.1 uncultured Eubacteriales bacterium | reverse complement strand
CAGACGGCCTTTTATTTATATAGGAGCAGCGCAAAAAGGCCGCAACAGAGATTTCGAAAATAAAAATGAAAGCCTTTCGGCCCACACCCGCCGGACCGCGGGAAGAAAACGCCCGGGAACCGCATCCGGAGGCCAAAATACCGGTTTCAAATTGTAAGCAAACACGAGCCGTCACGCACAGTTGCGAACTTCAGGAAAGAATATGCTTCCGGACTGCTACAATATTAAATTTTTTTAGGAAATTATTTGTTCAACTGATTCAATATTCATATCTTTGCCATAGTCAGACAGAAAGCATCCGGCATAACGGGGAGACCCGGCCTGCACGCGGATGCACTGTCGCAGAAAACGAACAAACACGGAAAACCGGCTATGAACGCCCTGAATCATTCGAATATTCACGTCATTACCCTGCTGCTCGTCGTCCTTCGGAGATAACGGGAGAAAGGTGGCGTGCATAGTTGATTGAAAATAAAGCCTTTCTCCCACCGGGGAAAGGTTTTTTTGATAACTACAAGGCAATTCTTTTTGATACAAGCTTTATACGCTATATGCTAAACACATTATTCTATGCGGCAATAATGATTATCTCCGGTATAATAGTAAACGGGCTTGCAGGGTATGCGCTTGCAAAAATCAAGTTTCCTTTCCGTGACAGATGGCTTGCGATAATCATGATGCTTATGGTTATACCGACAGAAACAATTATCACAATAAACTTTATGTTTGTTTCAAAGATGGGTCTTCTTAATACCGTTTTCGGATATGTTCTTCCGATGATTGTAAATCCGTTTAATATTTTCTTGTTCAGGCAAGTTTTTGTGAGTTTGCCGGATGACGTATGGGAAGCGGCACAGCTTGACCATTGCAACCCCGTAAAGTATTTTTTCACAATGGTTCTGCCTATGTCCAAAACCGTTGTGGCAACAGTAAGTGTTTTTACTTTTCTTAATGTATGGAATGACTATCTTTGGCCGTCGCTTGTTTTTACATCAAGCAATCTTTTAACGGCACAAATCGGTCTTAATTCCATCACATCCAATGACAATACGACAATGGGGCAAACACTTGCGGTTATCACGCTTATTACAATTCCGGTTATAATAATCTATTCGCTTTTCTCAAAACAAATTGTGGAAGGTGTTATTTCAACAGGTTCTAAGGAGGGTTAAACTATGAGTTTTATAGAAATGAAAAATGTATGCAAAAGATATGCGGGTGCGGAAAAAAATTCGGTTACCGATTTTAATCTATCAATAGAAAAAGGCGAATTTATCGCCTTTGTAGGACCTTCGGGATGCGGAAAATCGACGACGCTCAGAATGATAGCCGGATTTGAAGAAATAACAAGCGGTGATTTGTACATTAACGGAAATCGTATGAACACGGTGTTGCCGCGCGACAGAGGCATTTCAATGGTATTTCAAAACTATGCTCTTTATCCGCATATGACGGTTGAGAAGAATATTTCATACGGTCTTAAAAACATGAAGGTTCCCAAGGATGAAATTAACAGAAAAGTGGACTGGGCAATCGATGTTTTGGGTCTTTCGGAATACAGGTACAGAAAGCCGAAAAATCTTTCGGGCGGACAACGCCAAAGAGTTGCTCTTGGGCGTGCTATTGTGAAAAATCAAGAATTGTTTCTTATGGACGAACCTCTTTCGAATCTTGATGCAAAGCTCAGAGTCAGCATGAGAACGGAAATAAGCAGGCTTCATCGCGAACTCGGAAGCACTACTATTTATGTGACGCATGACCAAGTTGAGGCTATGACGATGGCGGATCGAATTGTAATTATGAAAGACGGCATTATTCAGCAAGTCGGAAAACCGATGGATCTTTATGAACACCCGGCAAATAAATTTGTGGCAGGATTTATAGGTTCGCCCCAAATGAATTTTTATGATGTTAATGTTAAGGGAAACACTGTTGTGTTCTCTGACGGAAGCAGCATTGATCTTCCGGATTCCGTTGTGTCGCATCTCGCCGGAAAAGAAGGCGAATTTATTATCGGAATCAGAGGCGAGGATATTAAGGTTGATGCACAAAATATGGATCTTTACAAAGGGAATAAAATGGTTGCAACTGTTGAAAATGTCGAAATTATGGGGAATGAGAATAACCTTTATTTCAACTTTGCAAACACCCAAACAATTGCAAGAGTTTCAAAATATGAAATAAGCAAGCCGGGCGATACCATCGAGTTTGTGTTTATTCCGTCAAGAATACATTTTTTTGATAAACAGACAGAGAAAAGTCTTTTTTAAAAGGAGGACATTATGCAAAAAATTCATTTTAAGGCTCCAAACTGCTGGATAAATGACCCCAACGGGTTTATATGGTATAAAGGCCGATATCATTTGTTTTATCAATGCTTTCCGTATTCCGCGCATTGGGGAAGAATGCATTGGGGACACGCCGTGAGCAAAGACCTTGTCAATTGGGAGGAAAAAGGCATTGCTCTTTTTCCGTCCAAGACAAATGACAGAAGCGGATGCTTTTCGGGCAGTGCGATTGAATATAAAGACAAAATGTATATTTACTATACGGGAGTGAATTATACTGAAGAAGATCCCGAAAATATAAACTGCTGTATTAATGATACATTCACGGCGGCACAGCTTATGATAACTTCAGAAGATGGTATGAAATTCGATAATATAACGGATAAAAAAACCGTTATTCCACCCATAGAAGATAAAAAAATAGGCGACAAAAATCATACTCGCGACCCTAAGGTGTGGCGTGGCCAAGATGCATGGTATATGGTTCTCGGAAGTACCGTCGATAAAAACGGCAGACTGCTTTTCTATAAGAGCTCGGACTTGAAAACATGGCAATATCTAAACTATTGCGAAAAAGACGGTTTCGGCTGGATGTGGGAATGTCCCGATTTCTTCGAGATTGACGGAAAGGGAGTGATGATCTTCTCACCGATGGGATTTTTCAATGACGGAAACGGATATGATTCCGTTGCGGTTTGCATGCTTTCTTCATTCGATGAAAATACAGGCAAAATGGAGCTTTCCGAGAATTATCAGCTTTTTGATTACGGAATTGACCTATATGCACCTCAAAGCACGACCGATGAGGACGGAAACCGTGTTGTTATTGCCTGGGCGAGAATGCCCGAGGCGGTTATCACCGAAAAAGGCGAATGGTGCGGTATGATGTGTATTCCGAGAATTGTCGATGTAAAGAATAATCATGTATATATAAGACCGCATACGAATGTTAAAAATTCATTTGTAACAAAGCTGTCTGCCCCGAAAAAATCAGGGTATATGCTGAAAACAACACTAAAAAACGGAGAAAGCATCAATGTTGGCGGATACGTAATAAAGCGCGAAAACGATAAGATTGCGACGGATCGTTCGAAAGTATTTAACATAAAGGGTAACTACAGACTTATTGCCGAAACCCCTGTTATTAACGACGGATATGAACTTGAGATTTATGTCGATGAGCATCTCGTTGAAGTATTTATCAATAACGGCGAATATGTTATAAGCAATGTTGTATATGGTCTTACCGAAGAAATTACAGGTAAAAATTATGACTTATATTCTGCGTAGTGAGGTGAAATGAAATGAAAAAATATGATGTGACAGCTCTCGGAGAATTGCTTATAGACTTTACCGAAAACGGAACGAGTCAACAGGGAAATCCGTTATTCGAGGCAAATCCCGGTGCACCGTGCAATGTGCTTGCGATGCTTTCAAAGCTCGGCAAAAAAACTGCCTTTATCGGTAAGGTGGGTGATGATATGTTTGGAAGGCAGCTTTCCGATGCGGTGAAAAGTGAGGGGATAAATACGGATGGCATTATTTTTGATCAATCAGTGCCGACAACTCTTGCGTTTGTTCATACCGGCGCAAACGGTGAAAGAGAATTCAGCTTTATAAGAAACCCCGGAGCGGACATGATGCTGACGAAAGATGAGGTTAATGCGGATTTAATAAGCGAGTCAAGAATATTCCATTTCGGAACACTTTCATCTACTCACAGCGGTGTTCGCAAGGCTACAAGGTTTGCTGTTGAGACGGCAATAAGAAACGGAGCTTTAATTTCTTTCGACCCAAATCTCCGTGAACCGCTGTGGAAAAGCCTTGATGACGCACGAGCCGAAATAGAATACGGATTTTCAAAGTGCAATATACTGAAAATATCAGATAATGAAATTGAATTTATGTTCGGTCATAATGATTATGATAAAGCTTCAATGCAGCTTTTTGAAAAATATCCGAATATTCAGCTTGTATTTATAACTCTCGGGGCTGACGGAAGTTGTGCATATACAAGAAGTGCAAAAGCAAAATCACCTATTTATAATGTTACATCAATCGAAAAAACAGGCGCCGGAGATACCTTTTTCGGCTGTGCATTAAGCTTTGTGACAGACGATGATATTTCTGCGTTTGACAACAGAAAACTAAAAAAAATCCTGGACTTTGCAAATGCGGGAGCTTCGCTTATTACCACAAAAAAAGGTGCACTTAAAGTAATGCCGAGCAAAGAGGATATTTTAGCTCTTATTGGCGATATGAAGATAAGTGAAATTACTGCTTTTTTAGAATACGCCTATGATGTGTTAAATGCACATTATTTTAATAGTGAATTGACAAAGGTAGTCATCACTGTTCAGAGTAGTGCTAAAACCTACGGACATTACACAACTTATGACGCTTGGACCGATAAAAACAGGGGATATAGGGAAATCAATATCTCTGCTGAAACTCTCGATCGCCCAATAGAGAACG
>USLP01000144.1 GCA_900555525.1 uncultured Eubacteriales bacterium | reverse complement strand
GAGCCGCTGTTCGATTTTGCCAAGGTTAAAAAGCGCGCCTGGTATGTGGTGGCCGACGGCTATGTAACTTTGGATTCGGGCAGCGGAATAGTGCATATAGCGCCAGCTTTCGGCGAGGATGACGCGCGCGTGGGCAGGGATAACGATTTGCCCTTCGTGCAGATGGTGGACGCTCAGGGAAAATTCGTGCCCGAAGCCGCTCCTTATGCCGGTATGTTCGTTAAGGACGCGGATAAGCCCATAATCAAGGATTTAAAAGCTAAAGGCCTGCTGTTTAAAACTCTGGAATTTGAACATAGCTATCCATATTGCTGGAGATGCGATACGCCTCTTCTGTATTACGCCCGTCAGACCTGGTTTATACGCATGACGGCCGTTAAAGATAAGCTGATTGAGAATAATCGGAAGATAAACTGGATTCCCGAAACGATAAAAGAGGGCAGAATGGGGAATTTCCTGGAGAATGTAATGGATTGGGCCCTTTCGCGCGAGCGTTATTGGGGCACGCCGCTTCCCGTATGGGAATGCGAATGCGGGCATTTCCATGTAGTAGGCAGCCGGGAGGAATTATCTAAATTAACAGGAGCGCCTGAAAATATCGAGCTGCATAAGCCTTATCTTGACCCTCTGACTATTAAATGCGAAAAATGCGGCGGGGTGATGCATCGGGCGCCCGAGGTTATAGACTGCTGGTTTGATTCGGGTTCAATGCCCTTTGCGCAGTGGCACTATCCCTTTGAAAACGAAGATAAATTCAAGGAAAACTTCCCTGCCGACTTCATAAGCGAGGCTGTTGACCAGACAAGAGGCTGGTTCTATTCCCTGCTTGCGATTTCAACGCTTATATTTGATAAAGCTCCCTACAAAAACGTTATCGTTTTGGGACACGTTCAGGACGAAAACGGTCAGAAGATGTCAAAATCAAAGGGAAATGCCGTTGACCCGTTTGAGGCGCTTGACGCTTACGGCGCAGACGCTATCCGCTGGTATTTCTATTCAAATTCCGCTCCGTGGCTGCCGAACCGTTTCCATGCGGACGCAGTTATAGAGGGACAGCGTAAATTTATGGGTACGCTTTGGAACACATATGCTTTTTATGTGCTTTATGCAAACATAGACGAATTTGACCCGACAAAATACACGCTCGACTACGATAAGCTTTCCGTTATGGATAAATGGCTGCTCTCAAAGCTTAATACGGTTGTTAAGACGGTTGACGCATATCTTGCCGACTACAAAATAACGGAATGTACGAGAGTTATGGAAAACTTCGTTGACGAAATGAGCAACTGGTATATCCGCCGTTCGAGAGGACGTTTTTGGGTTAAGGGAATGGAGCAGGATAAAATTAACGCATACATGACGCTTTATACGGCTCTTGTAACGTTTATAAAGGTTGCCGCTCCGATGATTCCGTTCTTAACCGAGGATATATATCAAAACCTCGTAAAGAGCGTTGACAAGTCCGCTCCCGAAAGCATTCACCTCTGCGATTACCCCGTTGCTAACGAGGCGCATATCGACAAGGATTTGGAAGCGAAAATGGAGGAAGTCCTCGACATCGTCGTTTTGGGCAGAGCGTGCAGAAACACGGCAAACATAAAGAACAGACAGCCTATCGGAAAAATGTATGTAAAATCCGAAAACGGTGCGCTCGAAAGCTTCTATACGGATATAATTGCCGACGAGCTTAACGTTAAAGAGGTTGAATTTACCGACGACGTGAGAGCGTTCACAAGCTACAGCTTTAAACCGCAGTTAAAGACGGTGGGACCGAAATTCGGAAAGCACCTAAACGCTATCCGCACGGCATTATCCGCTCTTGACGGCAACAAAGCCATGGACGAAGTGAACGAAACGGGCGAGCTTAAGCTTGATTTGGGCGATGAAACGGTTACGCTTCTGAAAGAAGACTTGCTTATCGATTCCGCACAGACGGACGGCTACGTTTCCGATTCCGACTACGGCATAACGGTTGTTTTGGAAACCACGTTATCCGACGAGCTTATCATGGAAGGCAACGTGAGAGAGATAATCTCCAAGCTCCAGACAATGCGTAAGGACGCAGGCTTTGACGTTACGGACAAAATCAACGTTTACCAAAAGGACAGCGATAAGATTAAGGAAATAATGGAAAAGAATGCGGACGAAATAAAGGACGAAGTTTTGGGCGAAAGCATAACCTTCGGCAAAACCGCAGGCTACGAAAAATCGTGGAGCATAAACGGCGAACAAACCGTTTTGGCTGTTGAAAAAATATAAAAATTAATACCGTACGGGCGGACACATATGGAAAAACAGCGAGACGTCGCTGTTTTTTCCACTTTTAAATTCAGACTTTGCTTGGCAACATACGAAATTTGCATTTTTTCCGCTTTTTTTATCGCCCCTCTTTTTTTATGTATTACACACTTTTTAATAAAAATCTCCGAACAAATAAAAAGTGTGCGGCAAAGCCACACACCGAAAAACGCATGACTTTGATAGTTTGCAGTATAATTTCCTTATTTCAAGAAAATATTAAACAAAGCATGCGTTTTTACCAAACGCATTCTCGAAATAAGTATGAAATTATACTGCGTTATTATTATACCACAATTTTCATATTTTGTCAACAAATTTTTATGATTTTACAACCCCATGAAAATGCACCGTACAATGCCATAAGTTTATGCAAATCTATGGACGGAATGACACACAGGTCATTCCCTACAGTGCAAAGCCCAAACATTTTGAAACCTGCAAATTATTTTTCTATCACGCAGACAACGGTTTTTATGAACAGTTCTTTCAAAATCGGAGCTTTTGCCAAAGGTGCAAGGAATTTTCGCAAGGGTACTTCGGCATAATAAGCAGGCGCTATTTCGAGATTTTTTAATATTTTTTTGAAACGCTTTACCGTCATTTTATTTATGTATGAAAAATATTCGTTTCCGTTTTTATCTTCGGAAATTCTGAAATTTATGCGCTCATTGCCGTCGGGAAGCTTTTCGACAAGCTTTTTATAACTTTCTATAAGCGTTTTATCGGAAAAAAACAGCTGAACCCACGGAATGTATATAACGTCTGTCAGGTGTGCTCCCATAGGGTGATAATACGGCGGAAAATTTATATAAATTCTGCCGTTTCGCTTTAAAATACGGGTTATTTCTCTTATTGTACCTTCGGGGTTATCTATATGCTCCATAGCGTCATTAACTATTACGGTATCTGCAAATTCATTCGGAAACGGAAGCGCCGCACAGTCGGCGCAAACAAATTCAAATTTATCCGCAAGTCCTTTCTTTTGCGCCAATTCCTCCGCCTGTTTACGGTATTTTTCAAGTATTTCCACACCGTAAACTTTTTTTGCGCCTATATGTGCATAATAAATCGATTTTCCTGCCGCTCCGCACCCTATATCTATAACGGTTTTGTTTTTAAACATATCCTCCTCGCGGTATTTTTTCAAAAAATATTCGATAGTGGTTTTTCCCCGTTCAAATTGCCATTCCCCATAAGTTTCAATACCGTCGTTCTGTAAGTTGAACGGATGAACGGGCGCTTTGAAAAGCCTGTTTACGGCAATTATAACCTTGCTTCCTGTATACATAATTCATCTCCTAAATCAAATATAATATTAATATATCATAATATGACTATTTTGTCAATATATTTTATAATATTTAATGAATATAAATATAATATATAATAATATTTTGATATGTGATATAATTAATATGAGGTGATAAAGGTGGGAAAAGTAACTATAAAGATAAATAAAAAGGGCGAGGACGGCTATAAAATAATTTCCGTAAGAATAAAAGAAGGAATCTTGGAAAAAATCGATAAGCTTTCGGAGGAAAGCAACCGTTCGAGAAATCAGCTTATAAATATTCTTTTGGAAAGCTGTATAGATGATGTTGAAATAAGCTGATAAAAAGCTTTCGCAAGCCTATGAAAACGGGCAGAGCAGAGCCCTGCCCTACATAATTAAGTTATAGGTAATAGTGAAAAGTGAATAAGCACAAAATATATTTTAAGCTAATTCAGTAAATATACGCCCATATTCAGATAGCCTGCGAAGGTTACCCAAAAAAGGTACGGTATCTGCAAATATGCCGCCGTATGCGAACAGCGGTAAAACCGTACAATCATAAGAATAATCATAACCCACAGGAAAACAAGCCACAAAAACGCAGGAAAAAACGCCTGCATATTAAAGAACAGAATCGGCCATATAAAATTCACTCCGAGCTGTACGTAAAACGTGCCGAGTGCGCTCCCCTTTTCCTTACATTCGCTTTCATAAACCAAATATGCGCCTATTCCCATAAGAATGAATAAAACCGTCCACACTATGGGAAAAATAAAGCTTGGCGGCGACAGCGGAGGCGTATTTAAGCTTTTATACTTTTGAAAGCTTCCCATTGTCGCGAATGCCGAGAGCGCGCCTGTTCCGAGCGCAACCGCAAGATAATAAATCAATTTTTTTAAGTTAATCATATAAATCTCCATTCTGCTTTTCTTCTTTGCTAATATTTTATGTAAAATTTCGCTGTTTCATTCCTTGCTTTTTCTGCATATAATAGAAGATGAAAGGAAGTGTTTAATATGTGTTCGATTTGCGGAATCGCCGATTTTTATAATCCCGAAAGCTTGGATATAAAAACGGCGGAAGATATGAATGTCTCTTTAAAACACAGAGGTCCCGACGACACCGACATATCAATAAGCGACAACGTAATTTTTTGTCATAACCGCCTGAGCGTAATAGACCCGAAAAACGGGCATCAGCCGATGACGGCGGGATATGAAGGGAAAA
>USLP01000143.1 GCA_900555525.1 uncultured Eubacteriales bacterium | reverse complement strand
TCGGACGTATTCTTTTCCCGCCGTTTGTAACGGCATACTCCATTATCTCGTTAAGATTTTTCTGTGGATAAGAACAGGTGCGAAAAAGTTCTTTTATATAGTCTTCGATTATTCTCTTTTTTTCATTATATGTATCCAAAAAATTTTTCACTTTTTTCCGTCCTTACTGCTCCATAGGCTCAAAGTCTTCCGCCGTAACACCGTTTTCGGTTTCCGTAAGCTTTTTTACTCTCGCCTCGGCTTCGTCAAGCTTTTTCTGCAAAAATGCCGAAAGCTTTGTACCCTCGGTAAAAAGCTCCATAGAGCTTTCCAACGGAACTTCGCCTTTTTCGAGCGAAAGAACAATTTGCTCCAGTCTTGTCATGCCCTCTTCAAAGGTCATTTCTTTTTTCTCAGCCATTGATATTCTCCTTTTTGTAAAGATTTATAATTTCGCAGTCCGCATTACCGTCTTTAAAATTAAGCTTCACGGTATCGCCCGTATTTAAGCCGTCAATGCTGACTACAGGCTTGCCCTTAGTATCTCTTGCCGTAAGATAGCCTCGTGCCAAAATTTTAAGCGGACTTAATGCGTCAAGTTTTGCGGCATTTTCTTTAAATCTTTCACGCACATTTCCCAAAATATCCGTGTATGCCTTTTCCAAACGCATGGTATAAGCATCCGCCTCCATACGCTTAACGTTATACATTGCGGACGGATTTTTCAGCACTTCTCTCGCCGTTAAGCTTTCCAGACTTTTACGTGCTTTCTGCGTTTTGGCTATAAGCGCAGAGCAAAGTCTGCCGTCAACTATTTTCAAAAAGCGCATAAGCTCCGCCGAGGAAGGCACAGCAATTTCCGCCGCCGCAGATGGTGTGGGAACACGCCTGTCCGCAACAAAATCCGCAATTGTAAAATCAGTTTCATGACCTACAGCCGAAATTACGGGGGTTTTCATCTCAAAAATCGTACGTGCGACAATTTCTTCGTTAAATGCCCACAAATCCTCAATCGAGCCGCCGCCTCTGCCCGTAATAACGGTATCCACCTTGCCGTCAAAGAATTTCAATCCTTTGACAATCGATTCCTTGGCGCCCTCGCCCTGCACAAGAGCAGGATAAAGATAAACCGCGGGGGACGGAAAACGTCTTTTTAAAATATTCAGTATATCACGTATTGCGGCGCCCGTCGGAGATGTAACGATACCGATGGTATTGGGATATTTAGGGATAGGCTTTTTATGAGCTTCGGAAAAAAGGCCTTCTGCTTCAAGCTTTTCTTTAAGCTGTTCATAAGCGACATACAGTGCGCCCACGCCGTCGGGTATCATCTCGGAAATATAGAGCTGATACTGTCCGTCACGCTCATAAACGCTTACGCGCCCCGTTGCTATAACCTGCATTCCGTTATACGGAATAAATTTAAGCTTCCCTGCGCTCATGCGGAACATAACGGCACGTATAACGCCGCCTTTATCCTTAAGCGACATATAAAGATGCCCCGAACTGTGGTTCTTAAAATTGGAAATTTCGCCCTTAACCGTAACGTGAGAAAGCAGAATATCCTGCTCCAGCATTCCCTTTACATAAAGGTTAAGGTCTGTTACGCTTATAATTCTGTCTATTTTTATTCATTCCCCTCGTTCGTTTTATCGGATTTTGCTCTCGAAACCGCACCCAAAACACCGTTCACAAACGGCTTTGTTTTATCGTCCTCATATACGCTTACGAGGTTTAAAGCCTCGGATACGGCAACGGATTCGGGAATATCTTCGGCATACAGCATTTCATAAATACCAACGCGAAGCGCCGCCAAACAAACGCCCGAAAGCCTGTCTATCGTATAATTTTTGATATTTTTCGATATTAAATCGTCAATCTCGGACAAATTTTCGATTATGCCCGAAACCTCGTTTTTTATATAATCGCCGTCAGTCTCCGAAATTTCGTTGATTTCCTTATAATATGTAAAGCAATCGCCAAAAATATTCGAAAAATCATTAATTTCCCGAAACGAAAAAACAATTTTAAAAATATTTTCTCTTAACTCTCTTCTTTTCATCTTAAAAATAGGCAATCCGCATATGATATATGCGGAAAGCCATTCCTTTCCCAAACGCAAAAATGCGCTCCGTATTTAAAATTTACGCTTCTTTCGTATAAACTCCGCTTACGTTTACGTTTACGCTTTTAACCTTAAAGCCTATCATATTTTCAAGAGCGTCTTTGATTTTAAGCTGAACCTCTCTTGCAACGCTGTTTACGTCAAAGCCGTATTTAACGATTATGTTAAGCATAACGGTTATTTCATCGTCCTTAAGCTCAATCGAAATACCCTTTGTGAGCATTTTGTTTGAATAAACCTCGGAATCCTTATCCTCCGCAAGAGAATACACTCCCTCTATCTCCTTAACAGCCATTCCGGATATAACGGAAATAACATCGTTTGAAATTTTTGTTTTTCCGCTTTTGTCATTATATAAAATATTTTCTTCCATGATAATTCATCCTTTCAGTATAATTTTATTTTCTTACGATATATTATAACATACTTTTATGAATATTTCAAATATTTTTGCAAATTTTTTTAATTTTTTTTCATTTTTTTGCAATTTATACGTAAAATTAAGTATAACGCTTGATTTTCTCGTAAACCTATGCTATAATATATTTCATTAAGGGCACACGGGATTTGAACACGATATGGCTTAAAAAGGGAAATTTAACAATAAAGAGGCATATTGTGTTCAACTCCCGTGTGCCTAAACAAAAAAGGAAGGAACAAAAATGAATATTTCGGAAATTTTTCTGATTGGCGTCGGTCTTTCCATGGACGCTTTTGCCGCAGCGGTCTGCAAGGGACTCAATCAAAAAAAATTCAACATAAAAAACGGATTTATAATTGCGCTTTTTTTCGGCGGTTTTAAGGCTTTAATGCCGTTTTTGGGCTGGGCATTGGGAAAGCAGTTTGAAAAATACATAACGTCAATCGACCATTGGATTGCATTTGTACTTTTGGGATTTATCGGCGGTAAAATGATTTATGAAGCTTTAACCGAAAAGGAAGAAACGCAGGAAAGCGCAGTCCGTGAAATACTTGACTTAAAAGAAATTCTTGTACTTTCCGTAGCGACCAGCATAGACGCACTCGCTGTAGGAATAACGTTCGCATTTCTTACCGTAAATATTGCGTCGTCCGTAACGCTTATAGGACTTACAACGTTTGTAATATCTTTTGCGGGGTTTATTATCGGGAACAAATTCGGTGCAAAATATCAAAACAAAGCCGAGCTTCTCGGCGGCATAATCCTCGTTCTTATCGGCTTTAAAATTCTTCTTGAACACACGGGGCTTATAAATTTTTAAACCTCATTCGCATAAATTCGAGCATTGAGACCCCTGCCCCAATGGCATATTTGGGGCAAACTTAAGTAATGACGTATACGTCATTACTTATTTTATACATTTTAAGACGAAGAAAATGCGCTGTGAGGTGCGTGAAGGTGCGTTAAACGAAAATTCGTCATACACGCCCAAAATGCGGAAACCGCATTTTTTCGCCATGCTTTTCACCTTTGACGGACTGTATGCTTTCTCGGTATGTATTTCCGATATGCGCTCATACATATCCTTATTTTTTGCAAAAACATCAAGGTACATCGTATTAAACCCGTTTTCGTATTCGTTTTGCCATACAAAAAAGGCATTTTCCGTTTCGTCCGTAAAAACGTTATCCGAAAGAATATTTTTGAATTTATATGCCGTGGAAATATCAAAAACATAAAGACCGTTTGGAATAAGGTAATTATGCATGAGTAAAAAGTGCTTTTTTAAGCTTTCATCGTCCAAAAGATAATTTATGCTGTCGAGCGACGAATAGGCGCAGTCGACTGTGCCGTAAAGCTCAAAATCCTCCATTTTTTGGCATATAAAAAGTATTTTTCCGCTTTTATCCTTATTTCTTGCGATATCAAGCATCGAAACGGACGAATCTATACCTATCATATCATAGTTTTTTGACATTTCAAGCGTTAACGACCCCGTTCCGCAGCACATATCAAGCACAATTTCGGGCTTTATCTTAAACCTTTTGAAAATTTTCTCATAATAGTCTTTGAATTTTCCGTAGGGAATATCATATGCAAAATCATCATAAAATGCGCTGAAATCGTTATACAAAAGACCGCCCCCTATCACAGAACCTTTCTGCAAAGCGTTTCGGGAATACCGTCTTTGTAGCGAAGATTAACTTCACCCATAATAAGCGGACGGAGATAGTTCACAAGCTTATCGGAAACGTCATTTCCGTTTATGATATAAGACTTGTCCACTTTTTTCTCGGCATTTGCGATTTTAGAAACGTCTACGGCTTTTATCTCCACGCTGTACGGCGAATCCGATACTCGCAAAAATGCCATCATCTTGCCTGTTCCGCCCGAAAGTGCGGTTTTAACAGCTTCGCTTCCTATTCTTACGGATTCCGAGATATCCGTTTTGGAAAGCATATAGCCTGCGCATCTTTGGCAGACGTTAAGCTCTATGCTGCGAACCTTGCACCCGATTTTACTTTTAACATAGTTTTCCAAAAATTTGCCTGCACCGCTTAACGAGGTATGACCGAATGCGTCAAACGCTCCCGTTTTATCCTCCGATACAAAGCTTCCGTCCTCGTCTCTTATTCCCTCCGATACGGCGGCTATAACATTATTTACCCCCTTATCGAATAGTTCTCTTATATCGGCAATAAACTTGTCCTTTGAAAAAGGACTTTCGGGAAGATAGATAAGGTGCGGAGCGTGTTCCTCGTCCGGTCTTGCCAAAGCCGCCGCCG
>USLP01000142.1 GCA_900555525.1 uncultured Eubacteriales bacterium | reverse complement strand
TTCATATTGCCGACGTAAGCCACTATGTGCGCTCGAAAACGCCGATTGACAAGGAGGCGTACAGACGGGGCACGAGCGTTTATCTGCCCGACAGAGTTGCGCCGATGCTGCCCGAAAAGCTTTCAAACGGCGTTTGCAGCTTAAACCCGAACGAGCTTAAGCTGACTTTTTCATGCGTGATGAATATTGACAAAAACGGCAAAATTGCCGACTACCGTATCGTGAAATCTTACATCAAGACAAAGGCACGGCTGACTTATACGCTCGTAAGAGATACGGTTTTGGGAAAAAATACCGCAGATACGGAAAAATACGGCTTTCTCCGCGATGATATTATGCTTATGAACGAGCTTTACGAGGTCATGAGAAAACACAGGCGCAAAAAAGGCTTTACGGAATTTAATTTCCCCGAAACAAAGTTTAAGCTTGACGAAAACGGAAAAGCGATTGACATTTTTCCGTATGAAACAAGCTTTGCGAATGAAATTATCGAGGAATTTATGCTGGCTGCCAACACAAGCGTTGCCGATTTTGCAATGAAGCACGATTTGCCCTTTATTTACAGAACGCACGCAGACCCCGCACCCGAAAAGCTTGAACACTTTTATTCGCTTTTGAACGTTCTCGGAATAAAGCATAAGGACACAAAAAAGCTTACCCCGTCCGAACTTAACGCAATATTAAAGGAAGCGGAGGATACTCCGTATTTGAGAGCTGTTATGCAGGCAGGTTTGCGCACAATGCAAAAGGCGGTATATTCCGATGTTCCTGCGGGTCATTACGGACTTAATTTCAAAAAATACTGTCATTTCACTTCCCCGATTCGCCGTTACCCCGACCTTGCCATACATCGGATTTTAAGCGAATATTTAAGCGGAAACAGCGTTAAAAAATATTTCCGTACCGTCCACGATACGGCACAGCAGTCAACCCAAACGGAAATAAACGCATTTATGGCGGAAAGAGACTGCGATGACGTGAAGAAAGCGGAATATATGTCGGATAAAATCGGCAAATGTTTTGACGCATATATTTCCGGAATGTGCGAAACGGGATTTTTCGCCGCACTTCCCAATACGGCGGAGGGATATGTCAGCTTTGAGAGCATCAGGGGCGACTACTACGAATATTTCCCCGAAAGCTTCACAGCGCGGGGCAAAAAACGGGGCAATATATTTATGCTCGGTCAAAATGTCAGAGTGCTCCTTAAAAGCTGTAATATCCCCGAAGGTAAAATAGAGTTTACCGTCTTGCAAGACTGACAAGCAAAAAAAGCGGAAATTTAACAATATAGAGGCATATTGTGTTCAACTCCCGTATGCCTAAGGCAATGTATAAGCGCTTTTTTATAAATTTGTATATCCCGATTTCTCCGTCGGGGCGGAATTATCCGCCCGTCCTGCAAGGGAATTTACAAATTTTAATTAAATACGCTCATAGCGCTGTCGGGAAGCTGTGAAAATTTCTGTACATCTTTATTAACTTCCGTAACATCCTTAGGTTTATCTGCCAATTCTCCGCTTGTGCGGATAATATCAACAGCTTCAAGCTCAATCATTTTTACTATGCTCATTTCGGGCTTTTGATATAATTTTTTCATTATTCATTACCTCCGTTTTCACTTGTCTGCGGTGCGTATTTTGTAAATGTTCTGTTCCAGTTGATTTTGCATTTCTGCGGTGCAGACCAGATTATATCACCATTTCCAAAATCAATATATGCCGCCGCATAGTAGTTAGATGTGTTTGCAATATCGTAAGTTATACCCACTACGTCGCCCTGGAATGCTGTTGCAGAACCTTCTTTGGAAACAGCGCTATCCGTTGTCAATTCATCATCAAGCTTATTTGCATTTATGTATTTTATTCCGTAGCTTTGAATTGTTTTATCTGCAATATCGCCTGTGAATGCAAACATAAATCTCATCATGCCGAACTTATCATCGCCAACTTTATAGCAACCCGAATCCGTGTATTTGCCCCAATTTGCTTCTTCGATCGTATATCTGCCGTCAGCGCCTTTTACAGCCTTAAAGCCGTCAACGCAGTATTCGGAAACATCAGTCGAGAACGTACCGCCCGAAATGGAAATATTTCCTTGCGAATTTGCATTTTCAAACTTTCCGGTGAAATTACCGTTTCTGATCTTTGCAGTACCTAAGTTGTACGTATTGTTGTAATATACATTTCTTAAAACAAGCTTATCATCGTCTGTTACAAATGTTCCGCCGTTAATTTCAACAACGTTATTATTCAAAAAGGCACCCAAGCCATGGCTTTCAAAATAACCATCGTTTATTTTCATAACAGCCATATCATCATTTTTCACAGCCCACAAACCGCCTCTAAAGTTTCCGCCGTTTATTGTAAGAATTGCCGCCTTGGGGTCTTTTATTTTGCTTATGTCATAATATCCGTTTGTAATCATACTGGAGTATTTACCCGAGTTTTCTACGGTTACGCCGCTATTTATTACCATGTTGCCAAGGTTTTGAATTGTATAATATGAATTTCCGCCGCTTGTGTCCTGGTCAGTTCCTGTTTCTTCGCTTCTCAAGAATTTACCGCCGTTTAACTCAGCCGTTGCACCCTCGGCATTAAATAAGGCGGCTTTTCCGTGGCTTACATTATCAACAGCGCCCGACTTGCTTGCGGAAGAATCGGTTACGTTAAGCTTACCGTTGTTTGTGATAGTGTGTTGTTTTTCAACATTTGTAAGCGTCTTGCCGTTCAAATCCAAAGTTATTTCTTTGCCCGCACCGATTACAACGCTTTCCGCAGTATCGCAAAGAAGAATTACTGTAGCATTGCTTTCAGCCGCATTTATAGCTTCTTGAAGCGTTTCGTATTCTGTTTCGCCTATTTTAGCAACTTTCTTTTCTATTGTGTATTTACCCGTTGCTTCATCTAAAACAGCTGTACAGCCCTCTGCGCAATATTTCGATACATCTTCTGAAAAAGTACCGCCCGAAATGCTTATATTGTAATTAGTTGCCTTTGAAGTAGGTTTTATTGTTCCGTTTATCGTACCGTTTTTGATTTTAAGATCAAATTTTTGACCTTCAACTTGTTTGCCATCAACTTCAACAATTCCGTTTATCGTACCTGTCATACTTTCATCAAGCGTAACAGATACACCCGGATAATCAGCATATTTGCAAACATCAAAAGCAACATTGCCTTTAAGAGCAGAAATATTAGTGTTACCTTTTAATATTGTATCACCATTATTATTACTTAAAGTATAAAGCCTCGTTGTATATACCGTTTCCAAATTAAGATCCATATCTTCCAATGTAAGATTAGAATAGTTTTGTATCAATATATAAGCCTTATTTGTATATAATTTACCGTTTTTGAATACAATATTAGAATCTTTCAAAAGCTGAAAACCGTTTGTTTCTGTTCCGGGTGAACCAACAGTCGGATCTCCTACACTGTATTGATATCCATTGAAATCAATTGTAAGTTCACTGCCGCTGGGAATCTGTATACCGCCGCCATATGAATCACGCAAAAGTACAACTTCACCCTTGCATTTTCCGTCAACCTTTGTTGCTTCAACTGCTTCTGCAAGTGTTGCATATTCTGTTTCGCCAACCTTTGCATAAGCAATAACCTTTATTGTGCTTTCATCAGTAACGTTTTTCTTTGCGTCATCAACGCTTACATAATATTTGTTACCTACTTGTGCGGCATAATTAACAGAATTGCCGTTAATCTTTACTTCTGCCAAATTTTTTGCGCTATTTACACGCTCGGCATATATAAGTCCTTTATTAGCTGTAACATTATTAAATGAGATATTGCCTGCTATAGAAGATACAACCGCAGGTTTTACAGTTGTCTCAATTTTAATATTTTTTAAGGTTACGTTTGCAACAGCGTCTGCGGAATTTTCACTAT
Organism: uncultured Eubacteriales bacterium; assembly: GCA_900555525.1. Taxonomy (GTDB): domain Bacteria; phylum Bacillota; class Clostridia; order UMGS1840; family UMGS1840; genus UMGS1840. The sequence continues at coordinate 927 of USLP01000142.1, read as the reverse complement.
AGGTTTTTACACCTCGTGCGGCTTTCATTTCTCCGCCGTTTATTTCAACAGCTCCGCCCAATGTTACACCGTTATCTGCTGCTGTATAAACCCAAAGAGCATACTGCTCATCGTTGTCTTTATTAAATGTGCAGTTATTATAAACTGTTTTTCCGTACTGGTTATTACTGCTTCCGTTAGGGAATGTGCAGTTTGTATATGTTACTGTACGGTTAGCCGAATCACCACAGCGAAGCCATGTTGTGAAATAGTTTGCCGCATGTCCCAAATCCTGGACATTAGTACCTGTGCATTCACCCTTTGAAAGTTTAAGGTCTGTATAGCTTACATCAGCAGATGCGCTTCCGCCGTTTAATGCAAGTACAACCTTACGCTGACTTATATTAAGCTCTGCGTCCTCGCTTTTTCCTACAAAGTTTACTTTCTTAACTGTTGTATCGCTTGCGCCTATAACATTAAGCCATACATTGTTTGTTGCGTCTACGCCCTCATCAGCAACAACTTTGCCGTAAATATTATATGTAACCTCTGCATAGCCTTTGTCGCTTGCGGCGGTGATTGCGTCTGAAAGCTTTGTATACGTTTGATTGGTTCCGATGTTAAATTCGTTTGTTGTTTCTTCCGCAAAAGTCGGAAATGTCATAATTCCAAGTACCATTACGGCAGACATAATGCCTGCTAACAGTTTCTTGATTTTCATGTTTTTGTCCTTCTTTCCAAAAAAAATTTTTTATGCGCCGTCGGCTTTAAGTCCCATGTACCTATGCTCAAAGTCCCTCCTCTTTCACATATTAGCCTATTGCGCATTTTTATTAAATTATCCGATATTTCAATCGGTTAATTAACAAATTTTTAAATTTGCACCGTAGGGAATGACCTATGTGTCATTCCGTCCATAGGTTTGCGCTGACGTTTGGTTTTCGGGCG
>USLP01000141.1 GCA_900555525.1 uncultured Eubacteriales bacterium | reverse complement strand
TTGTCCAGGCAGGCGGAATCGCTCTGGCCGGGGGGAATAAGAGGCAACAGCTTTTGCAGGTCATCCCCCAGCAGAGTGGAAGACAAATGCGGCTCACGCACGCTCAGGTGATTCAGGTTCCCGCGCAGGGTATTGATTTCCCCGTTGTGGGCCAGATACCTGAAGGGATGGGCCAGGCTCCAGGTTGGGAACGTATTCGTGCTGTAGCGCTGGTGGACAAGAGCCAGGGGGGATTTGAAATGCTCGCTGGCCAGATCCCCGTAAAATCCTTCAATCTGCGTGCCGAGGAACAGCCCCTTGTACACAATGCTGCGGCTGGAGCAGCTGCACACATAACAGCCTTCCACGCGCCGTTCCATTTCCCGGCGCATCACGAACAGTTTGCGTTCAAATTCCGCCTGATCCGCAAAACCGCTGCCGTCAATGAACAACTGACGGATCAGGGGGCACGTGCGCTGGGCGTTTTTACCGATGCTGTCCCGATCCACGGGAACCTGCCTCCACGCAATCACGCTGCCGCCGTTTTCCGTGACGAGCGCACTGCCGAGCATTATGAACGGCGGTAAGGACTTTTCAAAATGGAGCAAAAAAGATGATTTACTGTATGCGACAATGCGTATTCCCGTTGAGGGTGTTTTGGGCAGAGACGGCGTCGGTCTTGCCGACTGCGCCATAGCGGAAAGCAAATTTGAAAAAGGCGAGAATATCTCCGACAAAATGCTGTCGCTTGTGGCAAAGCTCGGCGAAATTCAAAGCAAGGGTACGCCCGATATAGAATTTGCGCTTGTGGGACTTTTGGTGAGATATCAGACGGATACGGGCAGAGCAGAGGACGCACTCCATACGCTTGAAGCATTAAAGACGAGATTTTATAAAGACGGTCATGCAAGATTTATTCCGAACATAGAAGCTATGAAATGCCGTCTCGATTTACGGCTCGGCAATATGGACTGTGCGGACGAATGGTATCGCAGTAAAGCTCCGAGGGATTCGCTTAAAATACAGGTGCGCAAGCGTTATCAATACATAACAGAGGCTATGGCGGAACTTGCGTTAGGAGACTGCGACGCGGTATTGCTTACGCTTTCTCCGCTTGAAACATACTTTGTGCGGTGCGAAAGAAATATAGATTTGATTCACCTAAAAACCTTGATCGCCACTGCAAAATACAGAAAAAAGAATAAAGATTGGAAAAATGATATTAGGCTTGCGCTTGAAATTTCCGAAAAATACGGCTTTGTACGCACAATAGGCGCTTACGGCTCGGCGGTATTACCGCTTTTGCAGGAACTTGAAAATACGGAAAAGTCGGGATTTTTGGCAAAGGTTATAAAAAGCGCGAGAAATCAGGCGGTCTTTTATCCCGATTTTCTAAAGCCCCAAAATACTCTTACCGAAAAGCTCACAGAGGCGGAAATGCAGGTTTTGCGCCTGCTCTGCGCCGACAAAAGCAATGCGGAAATAGGTGGAATTTTGAACATTCGGCTTACAACGGTAAAAAGCCACGTAAGCCATATATTGCAAAAGCTCGGCGTAAAACGCCGAAGCGAGGCGAAAACAACAGCCGAAAGGCTGAATATAATATAGCTGAAAAAATATATTTATATGGGAGGTAAACATTATGAAAACAAGAGAAAACACAAAGAGAATTACAGCGTGGCTTATCGCGTGCGTAATGCTTATCGCAATGGCGCCGTTTACGGTATCTGCCGCAGACGGCGACAGGGATTTTAACATTGTAAACGCAGATACGGGTGAAGCGCTTACAGAAGGAACGGATTACAAATGGCAAACCAAATTGCTTACAATCCACACGTCAAAACCCGTGGCAGTAAGTATGAAAAGCGGTGTAGGTCAAACAGACAATATTATAGTTATAGAAGCTGATAACAACACATCAAACGTTATATTGAATAACGTTGATATAAAAACAGGTGAGGACTATGCTGTTGAGTTGAAGAACAATTACAGCACAGGCGGAAAAGAGGTTACGCTTGATATTTACGGCACGACCACGCTTGAAGCAAAAAGCGCAGGTATTGCAATTCACGAAACCCCTTTAAGGCTTACAAGCACAAATAACGGAACACTCAATATAAAAAACGGCAAATTCGGAATAGACGGCTCGTCTGATAATACAAAGATTAATCACCCTATTACAATAGACGGCACAGTAAAGCTTAATGTAACGGGCTGTACCTCACACGCCGTATATAATCTTAACAGCGGTTTGGCAATACTCGGTGCGCCTGTTATAAATATTACTTCGGGCGGCTATGCGCTGTATGGTGTTGGCGTAGATATTTGGGGCGGTAAAATCACCGCTAAAAACACTTCTTCGGGCTTTGTAATATGTTCGGGAGGCAACAATGATATTGTTATAAAAAATGAAGCAGATATTACAATAAAATCGGGAATTTCAGGCGTTCAGGCGGCAAACGCTTCTGTAAATATAGGAGACAGTGCAAAGCTTAAAATACAAAACGTAACGAGAAATCCGCTTACGTGCGGCGGCTTAAATGTAAGCGGCAAGGCGCTTCTTGATATACTTTCCAATGAGGGCGGTATTTCCGCAGCGACGCTTCCGTCAAAAATATCGGATAATGCGGAAGTAATTATAAAAATTAACAATATTAAAAATTTTTCCAAACATGTTTTTTCCTTTGGCAGTACGCTTGATATTACGGATAATGCCAAGGTGAATGCAGAAGCTTTGGCGGGCGGAGATAAAGTTGACGGCTTTAAAAGCTACTTTGGAACGCTTAACATTTCGGGAAATGCCAACGTTAGCGTAAAGGGTACGAAAAATGCTGTTTACGCAAAGCTTAATATATCGGAAAATGCAAAAGCGGAAATGACAACAACAGGCAAACCGATTACAGACGTTATAACGGTTACTCCCGAAGCTTCAAGAGCATACCTGATAAAATCGGGTGCGTCAAAATCCGAAGCAACTGAAACTTACTATGCACAGAAAACGGAAAACTTGAACCTTTCTTCAAGCGTCAAATACTTCTCGGCAGAGCCTGCTGACCTTGTGGACGTATTGCTCACGGGTGTAGATTCGACAACGACGTATAACGGCGAGGCAATTAATTTAATCTTGTATTTTCTCATTGACACAAATGCGGGCGACAGAACATATTCATTAGAACCCTATACTGATAGCTCATTTGCCGGCGAAGGTACGATTAACGGCAAAATGCTGACGGTTACAAAAGCGGGTATCTTCAAAATAAAATTAACTACAGCGCCTAACGGCAAATACCGTGCAGGCGAAGCGACAGCGATGATTACGGTGCAGAAAGGAGACGCTCCCGAAATAATTTTTAAAGCTCCGAGCGATATAATTTACGGCGACAGCTTGGCGCAGGCAACATTCCCGACCGATGCTCACGGTGAATTTAAATGGGAAGATGAAACAATCATTCCCGACGGAATCGGCGCTAAATCCTATAAAGTTACATTTGTTCCGAATGATGCGGATTTGTATGATTATACGCTGCGCCTTACTTCAGATAATGTACCTGTACAGGTTAAGCCCCGTCCCGCAGAAATCGAATGGAAATTTCCCGACGGCATTATATATGACGGCAATGCAAAAAGAGTTCAGCCGAACATTAAAAACATTGTCGGCGATGACATCGCGGCTCCGAGCTATGCGGTATACGAAAAGGCAGACGGCGAGTGGAAGTTGAAATCAGATGCAATAATAAACGCAGGCACATATAAAGCCGTATTTGAATCTTCGGGTAACGAAAATTATACGCTTGAAGGCGGCACAAACCTTGAAAAAGAGTTTGAAATCATGCCAAAAGCGTTGAATGCGGATAATATAACGGCAATCCCCGACCAAACATATACAAAAGAGGAAATTAAGCCCGTTATAGAGGTTAAAGACGGCGACAAAGTTCTTGCACTCGATACAGATTATAAAGTAACGTATGAAAATAACATAAACGCAGGTACGGCAAAGGCTAAAGTGGAATTTATCGGAAATTATTCGGGAACGGCTGAAAAAGAATTTACAATACTTCCCAAAACGATAGATAAGGAAATACCGCTTTTTGCACCTGTTAAGAAAGCTATGCCGCAGACAACGATTGATACGGAGGAATATTCGGCGGTTATTACATGGTCTCCCGACGCCGGAGAAAAGTTCGGCTATAAGACAGTTTATACGGCAATGGTAACAATCACTCCCAAAGCAAACTATACCGTAAACGGCATTGCGGAAAACGGCTATGTGTTTGAAAATGCGCAGTCTGTACAAAATACCGCAAATTCGGCTGCGGTAACGGTTACATATCCCGCAACGGGCGGCAGAAGCAGCGGAGGCGATTATGTAACGCTTTGCATAGTAACCTTTACCGCAAACGGCGGAAGCAAAACAATGAATCAGACAGTCGCACGCGGAAGTACACTCAAAAAGCCTGCCGACCCGACAAAGAACGGTTACACATTTGCAGGCTGGGATACCGACAGCAAATTCGCGAAAAAATACGACTTTTCATCTAAAGTTACAAAGAACATGACGCTCTATGCTAAATGGACGTCGGAGGACAACAGCGAAAACGAAATCATTCTTACAATCGGTCAGAAAGAGGCGGTTGTATTCGGCAAAACAAAGACAAACGACGTTGCGCCGATTATCAGAAATGACCGTACAATGCTCCCTGCAAGATTCGTTGCGGAGGAATTGGGAGCAAAGGTTTCGTGGAATGAAGCTGAAAGAAAAGTAACGATAAAGAAAACCGATGTTGAAATAATTTTGACAATCGATTCCGATATTGCATTGGTAAACGGCGAAGAAATCAAGCTTGACAGCCCTGCATTTATCGAAAACGACCG
>USLP01000140.1 GCA_900555525.1 uncultured Eubacteriales bacterium | reverse complement strand
CCATTCGTAATTTTCGCCTGCCGCCGCGTCCTTAAGATTTTCAAGAGTATCGGGAATTGCGCCGTCATGAAGAAGCTTAAACCAGATTTTTGCGTGTTCCTTTTCGTTTGCGGCAGTTTCTTCAAATATAGACGCTATCTGATTGTAGCCGTCTTTTTTCGCCTTTGACGCATAATAGGTATATTTGTTTCTCGCCTGCGATTCTCCGGCAAATGCCGTCATCAAATTTTTTTCCGTCTGTGTTCCTTTTAAATTCATTTTTATCGCTCCTTTTCTATTATTAATAACCATTCTTAATAAGATTATACACAATAAATTCCGTTTTGTCAATAGTTTTATGAAAAAAAGTAAAAAAATTTTTAATGCGGAATGACACATAGGTCATTCCGTACGGGTTGCCGTTTGCATAAAGCATAAAAATTGTTGACAAATCGGAAAAATTATGGTAAAATACATATTAAGAATAATTTTCTTTACTATTGTATTTATGATAGTATTTACTATAAAAGTAAAATAGCCCCCACCCGCTAAAGTTGGAGCTATTTAACAAAAAACTCTACTTGGCATAACCGTTTGAGGTCTTGCCTTTTCTATAATCATTATAATACGTATTTTTAATTTTGTCAATAGTTTTGGCAAATTTTTTGTTTTACGATACAAAAATCTGCTTGTTTTCGATTTTGATAAGCTTTTCGCAGATGTCGAGAGCGGCTTTTTTGTGCGATACTATTATGCACGATTTATTTTTTTGGTTTTTGAGATTTTTGAGAACCTGCGCCTCGGTTTCTTCATCAAGGGCGGAGGTACATTCGTCCAAAATCAGAAATTCCGCACCGCTGTAAACGGCTCTGGCTATTGCGATACGCTGAACCTGACCTTCGCTTAAGCCCAAACCTTTTTCGCCGAGGACGGTATCAAAGCCGTTCGGAAGCGTTTCTACAAAATCGTATATATCGGCAATCTGCGCCGCTTCCTTGATTTTTTCATCATCTAAAGGCGAATAAAAAGCTATATTTTCACGTATTGTACCCGAAAGAATCAGATTCCCCTGCGGAACATAAGCGAAAACATTCTTATTCTCGTTTTCCGCATAAACGTGCGCCTCGCCCGTATCGGGGTGAATTATTCCGAGTATCAGCTTCAAAAACGTTGATTTACCTATTCCCGAAAGTCCGCTTATTGCAATAAATTCGCCCCTTTTCATTTCAAAATCGGCATTTTTCAGAACAGGCTCTTTGTCATACGCAAAGGTTACATTTTTAAGCTCGGCGATTAACTCCCCGTTTTTTGGGCTTATATTTTTATACGAGCCGTCGTCCTCCATGTCGAAAAGCTCGATTATTCTTTCGGCAGAGGCAAGCGACGCAAAATACTGCGGTATTGCCGAGGCAAGCTCCTTAAACGGAACCTGAACCTGCCCGACAAGCTGTAAAATCGCAGTCAAAGTACCAAACGTCATTACGCCCGCGGCAACTCTGTACGCACAGTATGCAAGCGCAATATAATACACAGCCGTAAGACCGAGATAAAAAAGTATATTCATAATTATGCTTATATAGCTTCTTTTCATTGTGTATTTGTAATTTTCGTTTTGATATTCGTTCGATTTCTCCGTTACGGCTTCCTCGTTTCGGAAGGTTTTTATAACGAGAAGATTTTGAATACACTCCATCATAAACGAGCGAGTTTTTCCGTCCGTTTCCATACATTTTTTATGAAGCGATTTCATTTTTCTCGAATAAAGACGTGTAAAAACAAGAATGACAGGTCCCAAAACGAGGCAAATGAGAGCAAAAAAGCTATCGAGAATAAAGAGGGTAAAAAAGCTCAAAACAATTCTTGTGATAAGCGAAACAACGTTCGGAATAATATTCACAACGCTCGAAACGATAACCGAAACATCGTTGTTTATGCGGTTTAAAAGTTCTCCCGTATGGTATTTTGTAACGTTTCTGTAGTCCTTTTTTAAGACGGTATTAAAGATACTGCGTTTTAAGCGTATCGAATATTTTGAAGAAACACGGACGTTTAAAACGCTGAAAACAGCCTGAATAACAATCTGAAAGGCAACAAGCGACAAAAGCGCAATAACCTTATATTTAAGGCTTCCGTCACGGTTCAGATTCTGCGCCGCATCGACAACCTCTTTTGAAACAAAGGCAAAACGCACGCTTACATAAGCCAAAAGTATGCCCAAAACGGTGAGAACGGCAAGCGGAAAATATATGCTTTTCGATTGCTCATGAATCCACTTTAAGGTTTTTCTATTTTCCTTTTTCATTTTCTTTTTCCGCCTTTTTTCAATATTTTGCTTTTCATTCTTCCGACAAAAAATATCATGCGCATTCCGATATGACGGTACGGAAAAAATACACACCACAGACAGCTGTAAATTCTATACCAAAGCTCGTTTACGCTGTGCCGTTTACCTTTTCTTGTAAAGCTTTTCACCTTTCCGATAACTTGATCAAATTTTACGGGGTATTCTTTTCTCGTTTCGTTATCGCCCGCAAGCGTAAGATTTTCACCCTTTATTTTCTGCACACGGTGAAGAACATACTGACCGCTTTCGCGTCTGTAAAAAATAATGTCGTATTTTCCTAAATTTTTCGGACAAGTAAGCAAAACAGTATCTACCCTGCTTTTAAAAAGAGGATACATACTGTCGCCCGTAACGGTTAAATTCACATCTTTTCCGTTTTTGATGCTTTCTTCTATAAAAGCGCCCAAACGGCTCATTTCCGTAATTCTTGTTTCATGCTCCATATTAATCTACCATATCCAGCATTTTATTTTTGTCAAGCATTTCGATAAAGTCTGCAATATCACCGGTCGCAGTTTCTTCGGAAACGCCCTCATATTCCTTCATAAGCGCGTCCGTAAGCTCCGACGCTGTTTTCTCGTCCTTCAAAAGTCCGAACAAAAACGCGCCCGTATCGTTTATGTTAATCATAGCCGTAGTATTCACGGTATCGTCGTTAAGCGCAACAATTATATAATTTCCCGCTATCTCTTTAAGAAGAAAGCCATCTTTAATTCTGTATTTTTTCATATTTATAACTAATTGTATCGTCTATAATATATGGCTTAAATCTTTTCAGTACACCACTATCAATATACTTTTTTATTATGGCTAATTCTTTTTTAACCCAATCTTTATCAAGTGAAGAGCGAGAAAGAAGAACAATAAAAATAGCACTATTGTCAATTGACTTTATAATTTCATCAATTGTTCGCTCTCCCGATTCAAAACAGAATCGATCAACAACTAAACTATTTTTTCCAATAAGGTTTATTAGTACATCCACATATAATGCATCATCACTACTATGTGAGATAAATGCTTTTATTTGATCCATAAAATCATTAGTGTCCCATTAAAATTGGGACGAATTAAAAATTAAATAAACTTGGTCCATTTGGTCCGAATCGTTCTTTGTCATTTTGAAATTTAGTTTTATCAAAGAGGTCTCTCAGATGAGTCTTATCAGTCAATGAGATGCTCAGTATTTGTAACACTTCATATGTACTTCTGTCCAGTTGCATATCGTGTTGAATGATTGCCACCAAACAGTAAGCGCATATAGCAGCATATATCTGTATTCGAACAGCATTCTCTGTAGTTCCCCAAAATCTTTTGATTTTAAGGTGCTGCTTGAGCCATTTGAAAAATAGCTCTACCTGCCAGCGATTTTTATAAAGTTCAGCAATTTGAAGTGCAGATATATGCATCGCATTGGTTATGAATGTAAATTCTCGTTCTTGTTCTTCATCCCAATATTTAACCAGTCTAAGTGGCTCTGGGTAATATTGTTTAGGATAGAATCCTGTCAGAAGTACACTTGCGTCTGAAAGCACATTCTTAGGCAGCCTACGTTTCCATTGGATGGATTTGTACCCGAGATTCTTTTTTGCTCTGACAACAAAGGAGGCTTCAATTTGATGAATTTTATACAGCATTTTGAAGTTGTTATAACCGCGGTCAAAGATGTAATAAGAGCTTGGTTCATAAGGAATTTCAATCATAACTTTAGAATCGTGTACGGATGCTTCCGTGATATGAAAGAATGCAGGGATCTGTGTTTCCACATCATATAATGTATGCACTTTGATACCACCTTTCTTTTTGCGGAATTTTGCCCACCAAAAGACAGAAAGGCACAGGTCAATAGTTGTCGAATCGAAAGCATAAACGTTACCGCCAAGTTTGAAAATATGATTAGCACACTTTTGTCGTGCTTCGCTAACCAGGTAGTAAGCATATTCTTCAAAGATGTGATAGTCTCTATCTTGATTTGCTCTTGCCAGCGATGACTTTGATACATTTTTACCCATTCCTAAATGATAACATTTGGAATGATGAGCTTCAAGAGCAACTATCAAATCTCGCAGACTTTCACGATTAGAAAGTTGACCAAACATCAAAGCAAGTAGTTGATTCCAGCAGGTGAAGTGCTTCACATATTGATCACCATCATACTTGGTGACTATGCGGTTAAACTTACTTCGATTCAGAAATGAAGTCAATTGAGCGAAAACGTATTTGTCTTGGAACATATGCCATCGGATTAATCTGATGCAAAGCTACAAATTCAAGTCCGTTCGCCCGGAAAATCGCTGTAACTAACTAAATTTCAAATATTTCAAAGAACTCTTTTAGATTTTAATGGGACAGCAATGCCATAAAATATAAATTTTAAATATGATCAAATATAAGAAAATAAATTGATATTTTATTTTTATATATCGTTGGAAATAACCCAATATTGAATTTTTGTAGAATACAAAGGGTACAACCAGATAGACATATCAAAGCCCCTCCCCCTTGTTGAATGTAAAACCTAAAAATATGGACAGAGAAACA
>USLP01000139.1 GCA_900555525.1 uncultured Eubacteriales bacterium | reverse complement strand
AGTGGGTTTCCCGCTCTTTTGTTTTTGAAAAGGAGAAATTATGGCAAACATTCCGATTAAAGAAATTACACAAAACGCAGAGCGAATCTGTAATGAATACGGCGCCTATCTTTACGATATTCTGTATACCAAGGAAGGCAAAAACAGAATACTGCGTATATTCGCCGATACAACCGACGGTATAGGTATAGATTTATGCGAAAAGATTTCAAGGGATATAAGCGCTTATCTTGATAATGCCGATTTAATCGATACGGCATATTCGCTTGAGGTTTCTTCACCCGGAGCCGAAAGAAAGCTTCGCACACTTCCCCACTTCAACGCTGTTATGGGAGAAAAAATTAAGCTTTCGTTTTATGCACCGCTACCAAACGGTGAAAAAGTTATTGTAGGTATTTTGAAAGGCTGTACCGAAAAAGAAATCACGCTTCTATATAATGATAAGGAAACGGCATTCGAACGTGATAAAATATCGGACGCTTCGCTTTACTTTGACGTAAACGAATTTCTCAAATCACATTAGTAAACAAAATTTTATATATACGGAGGAAAGAAAGAAAAGCTATGAATAAGGAGTTTTTAACAGCCCTTGATTTATTGGAAAAGGAAAAGGGCATACAAAAAGAAATCATTATTGAGGCAATGGAAAATGCACTTGTTACCGCCTATAAGAAGGATTACAACACACCGTGCGAGGTTGTTGCGAAAGTTTCTTCCGAAACGGGCGACGCAAGAGTATACTTAAAAAAAGAGGTTGTGGAAGAAATCGAAAATCCCGAAACACAGATTGATTTTAAAAGCGCAAAGGATATTTCAAAATCTGCCGAAATAGGCGGTGAAATACTTATAGATGTTACGCCGAAAACTTTCGGAAGAATTGCCGCACAGAACGCAAGAGGTATTGTTGTTCAGAAAATCAGAGAAGTAGAACGCGGAATGACCGTTTCGGAATTTACCGAAAAAACCGGCACACTCGTTACGGGAACGGTTGAAAGAATCGAAAAAGGTAACGTTATGGTTTCTTTGGGACGTACCGAAGCCGTACTTTCACCGCAGGAGCAGATTCCTACAGAGACATATCAGCACGGCGACAAAATAAAAATTTACGTTGTGCAGGTTAAAATCATCGGAAAAGCACCGCAGATTATTATTTCCCGTTCACACCCCAATCTTATAAGATGCCTTTTTGAACAGGAAATCCCCGAAATCGCAAACGGTACGATAGAAATCAAATCGATTGCAAGAGAAGCGGGCGCAAGAACAAAAATTGCCGTTTTGTCGCATGACCCGAACGTTGAGGCTGTCGGCTCATGTATAGGACCGAAGAGTATGAGAATAGATAACATACTTTCGGAATTAAACGGTGAAAAAATAGATATAGTTTCATACAGTGAAATCCCGGAAGAGTTCGTTAAAGCGGCTTTGGCGCCTGCTGAAATTGTTTCGTGCAGTATGTCTCCCGCTGAAAAGACCTGCTATGTCAAAGTAAATAAAGACCAGCTTTCGCTTGCGATAGGCAAAGAAGGTCAAAACGCAAGACTTGCGGCAAGACTGACAGGCTACAAAGTTGACATCAAACCGCTTTAAGAGGTTTTTATGAGAATAAAAAATACAAAATATGTTCCTTTAAGAAAATGTACAGTATGTATGTGCAGAAAAGAAAAAGACAGTCTTTTCAGAATTGTCTGCGTAAATGGTGAGGCAATTGCCGACACCGAAAGCACGCATGACGGCAGAGGCTGTTATGTTTGTAAATCCGCAGAGTGCATTTCTTTGATGGAAAAAAAATCAGCTGTCGGAAGGTCGTTCAAAAAAAGATTTTCATCTGAAAATTATAAATCTCTTACCGAAAAGCTTGAAAAGGAGCTCATAAATTATGAATCAGCAAATTAAACAGCTCAGGCTTATCGGACTTGCAAGACGTGCCGGTGCAGTAGCTTACGGCGCAGAAGGCACTATAGACTCACTCAAACGAAAAAAAGCAAAACTTATAATTTTTGCAAACGATATTTCCGAGCGTACAAAAAACGATATATTAAAAAATATAAATAACACTTGCGTTTTGGAGCTTGCGGTTTCCATGGAGGAACTCGGAAACGCAATCGGAGTTAAACCCGTTGGGGTAATCGCCGTAACAGACGGCAACTTTAAAAAAGGAATTTTAGAGGTGAAGCAATTTGATTAAAGCAAAAAAAATCAAAATATCCGAAATCGCAAAAGATTTCGATATGAAAGCAAAAGAAATAGCAGAGCTTGCGATAGAAGCCGGAATGGGCAAAAAAAGTTCGGGAAGTTCGCTTACGGAGGACGAACTCAATATCATTTTTGATATAATTATCGCAAGAAATCCCGTAGAAGATTTTTCAATGTATACGGTTAAAAAACCTGCGGAAAATATTTTTGAGGACAAAAAAGCCGAAGAACCGAAAACAGAAAAATCAGAGAAGTCCGAAAAAACCGCAAAGCAGGAAAAGGCGGAAAAAGCAGACAAAGTATCAGAAACCCAAAAATCAACTAAAAAGAATCAGCCCGAACCTGCCGCAGAAGATGAAAACGCCGGCATTATCGAGGTTGAAGTTGAAAAGAAAGTACGCTATGTTGACACAAGACAGAACATGGTAGACGAATCACGTCTTGACGATACCAAGATTGAAAAAATTATGCAAGGTACGGATATATACGGCAGTGATTCTTCAAAGCAAAAAATCAAAAAAGGTCCGAAGAGTCAAAAATTCGACAAGCAGACCAACAAGATTCACAAAAATGATAAAAAGCCGAAAATGGTTATTAAACCCGAAGTTTTGAAGGTTAAAATCCCTGATGAAATATCTGTCGGAGAACTTGCCGAAAGACTTAAAAAGACAGGTGCGGAGGTTATCAAAAAGCTCATGAGCTTCGGCGTTATGGCGTCCGTATCACAGACTATCGATTTTGATACCGCCTACCTAATCGCAGAAGAATTCGGTGCGCAGGTTGAAAAAATTGTAACGGTTACGCTTGAAGAGGAGCTTTTCTCGGAAGAACCCGACAAACCCGAAGATCTCGTTACACGTCCTCCTGTTGTTGTTGTTATGGGTCATGTTGACCATGGTAAAACATCGCTTTTGGACGCTATCAGAAATTCCGATGTAACCTCAACAGAGGCAGGCGGAATAACACAGCATATCGGTGCATACAGAGTAAACACAAACGGTCAGGACATAACATTTTTGGATACTCCCGGACACGAAGCGTTTACCGCAATGCGTGCAAGAGGTGCGCAGGCTACCGATATAGCAATCCTTGTTGTTGCGGCTGACGACGGTATCATGCCCCAGACAATTGAGGCAATAAACCACGCAAAAGCGGCTGATGTTTCTATAATTGTTGCTATCAACAAAATGGATAAAGAAGGCGCAAATCCCGACAGAATCAAGCAGGAGCTTACCGAACACGGTCTTGTTCCCGAAGAATGGGGCGGCGATGTTATGTGCGTCCCCGTTTCTGCAAAGACAAAGATGAATATAGACACGCTTTTGGAAAATGTTCTTTTGCTTGCAGAACTCAGAGATTTGAAAGCAAATCCGAACAAAGCCGCAAGCGGTACTGTTATAGAAGCTAAGCTTGATAAAGCAAGAGGTCCTATAGCTACCGTATTGGTTCAGAACGGTACTTTAAGAACAGGTGATGTTGTTGTTGCCGGAACGTCTGTCGGAAAAATAAAGGCGATGAGCGATTACAAAGGCAAAATCATCAAAGAAGCAGGACCGAGCGAGCCGGTTAAAATCCTCGGCTTAAGCGAAGTTCCTACTGCAGGCGATATATTCAAGGCTGTAGACGACGAAAAGAAAGCACGTCAGGTTGTTGAACAGCGTAAGTTTAACGAAAAAGAAGAAATATTCAACAAACGCAAAACAATTACTCTTGACAACCTGTTCTCGCAGATTGCAGAGGGTGAAATCAAGGATCTTAATATAATAGTAAAAGCGGACGTTCAAGGCTCTGCCGAAGCTGTTACAACATCTTTGGAAAAGCTTTCAAACGACGAAGTAAGAGTAAAAGTTATACATGCAGGCGTTGGCACTGTTACGGAATCGGACATCATGCTTGCATCGGCGTCAAACGCAATTATAATCGGATTTAATATCCGTCCCGACGCAAAAACAACGGAATCCGCAAAACTTCATGAGGTTGATATACGTCTTTACAGAGTTATATATCAGGCTATTGAAGAAATGGAAGCCGCTATGAAAGGTATGCTTGCACCAAAATTCAGAGAAGCAATTCAAGGTCATGCCGAAATCAGAAATACATTCAAGGTTTCAGGCGTGGGTACAATTGCGGGCTGTTATGTTCTTGACGGTAAAATCGTACGTAACTCCGAAGTACGTATCGTAAGAGACGGTGTTGTTGTATACGAGGGTGTACTTTCATCTCTTAAAAGATTTAAAGACGATGCGAAAGAAGTTGCATCGGGATACGAATGCGGCTGCGCTTTTGACAAATTTAACGACATCAAGGAAGGCGACGTTGTGGAAAGCTTTATAATGGAAGAAATCAAAGACTAATATCCGCACGGACGGCTGTAATGGAGGGATTCATATGTCAAGCCACAGAGAAGAAAGAATAAACGAAGAAATGAAAAGAGAACTCACAAACATCATACGCAGTCTTAAAGACCCCCGAATTTCATCGGGTATGGTGAGTGTTCTCAAAGCAGATGTAACAAAGGATTTGAAATTCTGCAAGGTTTATATAAGCGTTTTGGGAGATGAAGAGACAAAAAAAGGCATAGCAAAAGGCTTGGAAAGCGCTAAAGGCTTTATTAAAAAAGAAATTTCCGCACGTCTTAATTTAAGAATTACTCCCGAACCTATTTTCACAATCGATAATTCGATTGTTATCAAGAGTTGAAAGAGTTGTAGTCT
>USLP01000138.1 GCA_900555525.1 uncultured Eubacteriales bacterium | reverse complement strand
GGCTACTGCGTTGTAAGCTCAATAAGAAAGGCAACGGATATTCCCTTTGACGTTCATCTTATGATTTCGCACCCCCTTTCCTATATAGAAAATTTCGCAAAAAGCGGTTCCGATTACATAACCGTACACGTTGAATGTGATGACGATACAGGGGAATGTATAAAGCTTATAAAAGAAAACGGCAAAAAAGCGGGTATTTCCATAAGTCCCGATACGCCTGCAAGTGCGGTTTTGCCGTATCTTAACGATATATCGATTATCACCGTTATGTCCGTTTATCCCGGCTTTGGCGGTCAAAGATTTATAGAAGCGACATACGATAAAATCAAAAAGGTTAAAGAATACATAAAAGACCGTGATATAATTTTAAGCGTTGACGGCGGAGTAGGTCTTTCAAACGTTAAAAAGCTTTATGAATGCGGTGTTACGGCTGTTGTTGCGGGAAGTTCCGTATTTAAAAGCGCCGACAGAAAGAAAATGATTGAAGACTTAAGGAGATGTTAGCATGATTCTTAAAAATTGTAATCTTTTCGGAAAAAACGTAAATATAAAAATAGAAAACGGCAAATTTACCGAAGTGGGCGATTTTTCGGCAGCTGACGGAATCGATATCGGCGGAAACAGCGTAATTCCGGGACTTATCGATACGCATATCCACGGCTGCAACGGGCATGATACGCTTGACATGGGATTTGCCCCGATGTGCGACTTTTTGGCAAAAAACGGTACAACCGCATGGTTCCCTACTCTTGTTACAACAAGCTTTGATAACATGAAAAAGGTTACGGAAAAAATCCCCGATGTAAAGGGTGCGGAGATTTTGGGTTATCATTTGGAAGGACCTTATATTTCAAAGGAATATAAGGGCGCTCATAACGAAAAATACATAAAAAATCCCGATATAAACGAGATAAAATCACTTAAAAACATACGGCTTATGACAATTGCACCCGAGTTGGAAAATGCTATTTCCGTTATAAGCGAATGTGATTTTTCGATATCGCTTGGTCATACGGCGTGCGACTACGAAACCGCAAAAAAGGCATTTTTAAGCGGTGCGGAAAGTGTTACGCATACATTTAACGCAATGAAACCGCTTCATCACCGCCGCCCAAACCTTTTGGGCGCCGCATTTGAGCATCAAAGCTATGCGGAGGTTATTGCCGACGGCTTTCATGTTCACCCAGTAAACGTTCTTATGCTTTATAAGCTGTTCGGCGACAAGCTTATTCTTGTTTCGGACGCACTGGAATGTACGGGCTTTCCCGACGGAAAATATATGCTCGGCGGCAAGGAATTCACCATGAAAAACCACACCGCAACATATGAGGACGGCACGATTGTCGGAGGAACGCACACGCTTTTTGAATGTGTTAAAAGTGCGGTAAGCTTCGGTATACCTTTTAAAAACGCAGTAAAGGCGGCGAGCGAAGTTCCCGCAAAGCGTTTCGGACTGAAAAAAGGTAAAATCGAAAAGGACTATGACGCCGACATGATAATTCTTACAAAGGATATGAATATAAAAGACGTAATTTTAAAGGGCGAATTTTATAAATAAAATGATAAGAAAAGCAGAAGATATTGAGTACATACTCAATATAAAAAACGTCAAAAATATAAATATGAGAGTCGGCAGAGACGGAAAAATAACGGTTTCGGCAAACAGATATGTTCCAAAAAGCATTATTGACGAATTTGTTCTTTCCAAACGAACATGGATAGAAAAAGCCATAGCTTCCGTACAAAAGCGGCAGGAAAACCAAACTCACGCAAGCGACAGCGAATGTATGACGCTTTTTTCCGAGCTTTCGGACGAGGTTTATGAAATTTTCAAAAACGAAATACAAAAGAAGCCGAAAATAAAAGTAAAAGACCTTAAAAGCGCCTGGGGTATATGCCACCCGAAAAAGGGATATATAACACTTTCAAAAGCGCTTTTTGCAAAGCCGAAAAGAGCGGTTTTGTACGTTATTATCCATGAATACGTTCACTTTTTGCATCCCAATCATCAAAAGGGCTTTTATGAACGTCTTTATAAGGCAATGCCCGATTATAAGGAATGTGAAAAAATTCTCAGGAGGCAGTAAAATGGAGGATAAACGCATATTTGAAGACACAGCGCAGATGCTTTATAAATTGTTTTTTGAAAAGCTTTCGGACGGCGGAAAATCTGATTTTTCGGGTATGTTTTTTGAATTCTATAAAACGGCAAAGGAATATGCGCTCTCTCAAAAAAGCGATACTCCGCAGGCAAAAGTACTGAAGTATGAGCTTTCGGAGCTTGTTTCCGACTTGAAAAATCACGAGGGAAATTCTGTCTGCGGTTATAAAAAGAGCTCGATGGAAAACACCGTAAACGAGCTTATATTCTCAACCTGCCTTAACGAAACAAAAGCCGAAAAGTGTAGCACAATCGAAAACGAAAAGCTTCGCAGGCTTTTTCACAGCATAAAATCCGTAATTAATTTTAACGCTGTTTGTCCGACAACCGATTTTTACGGATTTTGGTGTTTTTTGCGGCTCGGTTTCGCCTTAAGGGAGCTGCATAAAACCGCAAAAGACAACATTATAGACGAAAATTTAAAGGTAAAAGCGGACGGTGCGCTTATATTTTCTTTGAAAAACAAAGCATCAGATGAAATCGAGCTTTTATATAATTATAGCGGAAACGGTACGTTTAAAACCGACCTTAAAAGCATTTACCTTATTGTGAAAAATCAAGGCAAACCGCCTGTTTTCTTCGTTTTGAGAACCTCTTACGAAATACCCGAAGGTGAGGACATAAAAAATCTTTCTTCGGTTTTAAATACTGTATCAAACGGCATGAAAATATTTTCGGGAGCATTTTTTCTTACATCAAAAAACGCGGATAGTGCCGGCAAGGTTATAACATTTTCGCCCGAAAAAACAGCGGAAATGTCAAAACTTTTTATAAATTTGTGCGACTATAACTTTGCGGTTTTTATGCCCTGCGTAACGGAGGCGCAGGCGAACATTATGGCAGAATATCGGATTTTGTGCCGAAACGTACTTTTGGTAACGGTAAAATCAAAAGAACAGCTTGAAATAAATCTAAAAAATAATTTTTATCATATGCCCGCCAATTTCAACGCGCAATGCGAATATATCGCTGTGTATCAGTCGGAAACCCTTTTCGGAAAAGCGGCGGCAGGGATATATCATTTCGGAAAAATCGAAAAGGCAAGCCTTGTGCGCAGGCACGAAATAAAAGAAATTCCGAGGGATTCCAACGAGCTTTACTACCGCTTTACGGTAAACTGGGAAACTTTGGAAAACCGCATAAAACCCGAGGGAAGTATAAAGGCTTTTGCCGTAACAAGCCTTTATCTTCTCCAAAATTCCAAAACCGTGGGAGAGCTTTTCATAAGAAATTACGACGAATACGCTTCTTTCAAATTTTTTGAAAAATATGCAAAACGTGTCCGCATAATCGGCGATTCCGAATGTATTTATGCGATTACGGCAGACAAGCTTCGTCTTGAATTTACAAACTACGGCGTTATTTTGTATAACGAGGGCAAAGAGATTTTCTCGCTTGACAGAATTTTTTATAAAAGGAACATAAAATCCGTTATGAAAAAAATAAAAGCGGAAATTTTCGGCAAATAAGACTTTATTTTTCTAAATATTATTTGAGGTAATGACAGATACTATTTAGGGAGGAGAGAGTATGACGAAAAAAATACCGCAAAAGTCAAAGGAAGTTATAAAAGAATTTAAAAAAGTCGGCAAAAAGACCGACCCTCAAGGAAGCTATACGGGAAATCCGACAAATTTTTCTCATCCCGTCCAGGATTCGGACGACTTATAAAAAAGGCTCTTACCGAGCCTTTTTTATAAGTTCATAGAAAATTTTTACAGCGTTTTTAATTGAGTTTTCGTCTATCGCATAATCGGGACTGTGAAGCGGACGCAGGGTTGACGGATTTTTTGAAGTTCCCGTACCGATTTTTATATGCGCCCCCTTTGAATTTTGCGTAAAATACGCAAAATCCTCTGCCGCAAAGGTACATTTACCCTCATATACATTCTCACCGCCCAGCGCACTTTTTGCCGCATCGATAAGCTCAAAAAGCTCGTTTTCGTGATTTACCGCACACGGATATTCGTATACAAATTCGGGAATAACCTCACAGCCGTATGCTTTTTCCGAATTTTCGCAAGCTTTTTTTATATTGGTTACCGCATTTTCACACTCTCTCGGAACAACCGTTCTTATCGTTCCCTTTATAACTGCGCTGTCCGCAAAAACGTTATGATGACCCGTTGAATTTAAAGCGCAGGCGGAAATTACGCTGTTTGCGTACTTTTCATCGATTTTTTTCAGTTCCTCTATAATCTGCGCCGCCGTATAAAGGCAGTTTTTCACCCCTTCGGGGATTGCGCCGTGTCCGCCGTTTCCTTTTATATGTATTTCGTATCTCTGCGCCTCGGCAAAGGAAGCGCCGAGAGAATATTCCGCTTTTCCCAAGGGCACGGATGGCCATATATGAAAGCCGAACACCTTCTTAACATCAGGGTTTTTAAGAACTCCCTCGTTAATCATACCGAGCGCCCCGCCGTCCGTTTCTTCGGCAGGCTGAAAAATAAATTTAACACAGCATTTCAGCTTGTCTTTGTTATCATAACAAAACTTTGAAAATGCCAAAAGCGCACCCATATGTCCGTCATGACCGCAGGCATGCATTTTGCCCTCGTGAGTGGATTTATATGATAAATTCGTTTCTTCCTTTACGGGCAGTCCGTCGATATCCGCCCGAAGTGCAATGCAAGGCAAGCTCTCATCTCCGACAGTTACGGAAATTCCCGTGCCGAAAAGATGCTTTATATCCTTAATCCCCCACCCCGAAAGCGTATTTTCAATAAATTCGGAGGTTTTATATTCCT
>USLP01000137.1 GCA_900555525.1 uncultured Eubacteriales bacterium | reverse complement strand
CCGTGTATGTTACGTTATCCGTATTGCCGTAAGCAAACAAAAATCCGCAAAACACAATCTCAATGCATATCAAAACTATCACGGCAATTTTTATGTATTTAAGTATTCCCGTTTTTGTAAATTTTTTTATTTTTTCATAAAATATTCCTATAAATATAAAGAAAAGTCCGAAAAGAATTGTCAATACAATGCCTAAATTGAAATTTGAAAAAGCGCACAGAAACACTCCGTTTAAAAAGGCAAAAATTCCTGTTACTAAGCTTAACGTTCTCATTTTGCACCCTCTTTACATTATTATATGTAAATTATTATAGCACAACATTATAAATATTTCAAGATGTTTTGGGGAATAATTTTTATCGGTGATGAATAATGTATGATTCCAAGACGAATTCGGGCGGTTTTCATTATATTGACGAAAGCTCGAAAATGCTTGAGGAGCTTTTGAAAACAGGCACGGAAACACAGCTTCGCAAATTTACGCAGGACGTTTTCGATGATTTTGAAATGAAAAATCCTTCAAACGGAGAACGCAGTTTCCTTGCTTTTTCGCTTTTTTCCGCCATACTGCGTGCCGCCTCCGACAAAAAGACGACAAACGAACTGTATCACGAAATACGGAGCTTAAGCTCGTTTTCGGAGTTTAACGCAGACAAAATCGGCGGTGAACTTTCTCAAATCTGCTTAAAAGCAAAGGATAAAATCAGCATAAACCGAAAAAATTCCGCATATCTCATATTCGAGGACGCGTCGGAAATAATAGAAAACGAATTTTCAAACGAAGAGCTTTCGCTCATTTCCGTCAGCAAACGGCTCCACGTAAGTCCGAATTATTTAAGCGCCGTTTTCAAAAAGGCAAGCGGTACGTCTTTTTCAAAAGCGCTCACAAAAAAGCGCATGGACACGGCTCTCGATTTGATTTTGGGAACAAATATGAAAATTCTGGAAATTTCCGATATATGCGGATTTTCCGACCGTCATTATTTCAGCCGCTGCTTCAAAAAATATTTCGGCATTTCCCCCAAACAGGTTCGTGAGAAAAATTCACTATAATTATAGCCGAAATTTCGCTTAAATTTATACAAAAAAGTCGAAAATCGATATATTATTCCCCCTTGATGATATATTTTTACATTTCCTTTTTTAAAAAAATGGGGTATAATATTAGCGAGACTACAAAATTACGGAGGTAACAAAATGAAAAAAAATACTTGGTCTTTAATTTCTCTGTTCACACTTTTAACGCTTCTCACAGCTATCCTTTCGGGCTGCGGTTCAAAATCCGACGGTACTGCGGACGTTCACGTATTTTATTATACGTACAGCGATACCTATATAGCCTCGGTGCGAAGTGCGCTCGATTCAAAGCTTTCAAATGCAGGCGTTAAATTTCAGGACTACGACAGCAACAGCAGTCAGACAACGCAGACGGAACAGGTTCAGACAGCTATAACAAAGGGTGCAAAGCTTATTGTCGTAAACATTGTAAACACAGGCTCGGACGATGCGGCAAACGGTATTGTAAGCTTGGCTAAGAATGCGGGAATACCCGTAATATTCTTCAACCGTGAGGTTTCCGACAGCGTTGTAAAAAGCTATGACAAATGCGTATTTATAGGAACGGACGCGGCGGAGGCAGGTCATTTGCAGGGCAAAATGATAGGCGAATATATCGATTCAAACTTTGACGCAGTCGACTTAAACCGTGACGGAAAAATTTCTTATATCCTCTTCAAAGGCGAAGAAGGCAACAACGAAGCAATTTACCGTTCACAGTACAGCATTGAGGACGCTGACAAAATTCTCAAAGAAAAAGGCAGAAATCCGCTTATGTTCTACGATTCGTCAAACCCCAACAAATACCTCGTTGACAAAAACGGTCAGTGGTCTGCCGCATCGGCAAACGAATATATGACAACCGCTTTGACATCATTGAGCGAATCAAACAACAACATGATTGAGCTTGTTATATGCAATAACGACGGCATGGCAGAGGGAGCGGTTACGGCTCTTAACACGGCAGGCTACAACACGGGAAGCGGAAAATCAATCCCCGTTTTCGGAGTTGACGCAACGGACGCCGCAAAGGAGCTTATAGCAAACGGTAAAATGACAGGAACAATAAAGCAGGACGCGGAGGGCATGGCGGACGCTATCTCCCGTATTGCGAAAAACGGTACGACCGGTAAGGATTTGCTTGATTCCACAGATGATTTGAATATTGACAGCGATGTAAATAAAGTCAGAATCGCATATTCAATCTATCTCGGCAAATAAACGCCGTATACGGCTGGAGGATTAAGCTATGAAAAGCGAACTTTTGCTTGAAATGAAAAATATAACAAAGGAATTTCCCGGTGTAAAGGCTTTAAACGGAGTTTCCCTAAAAGTGCGCCCCGGTACGGTTCACGCACTCATGGGAGAAAACGGTGCGGGAAAATCCACACTTATGAAGTGCTTGTTCGGAATTTACCAAAAGGACGGCGGAGAAATCCTTTTGGAGGGTGAAGAAGTAAGCTTCAAAAATTCAAAGGACGCACTCGAACACGGCGTTGCCATGGTTCATCAGGAGCTGAATCAGGCGCTTAAAAGAAACGTCATGGACAATATTTGGCTCGGGCGCTATCCCTCCGTTATGAATTTTGTCGTTTCCGAAAAACAGATGCTTCAAAAAACGAGAGAAATATTTAAAGAGCTTGAAATAACGGCAGACCCAAAAGCAATCATGAGTACGATGCCCGTTGCCCAAAGGCAGATGGTAGAAATCGCAAAAGCCGTTTCGTACCATTCAAAGGTTATTGTATTCGATGAGCCGACCTCCTCGCTTACGGAGCAGGAGGCGGAGCATCTTTTTAAGATAATAGATATGCTTAAAAAAAGAGGCTGCGGAATAATCTATATTTCTCACAAAATGGAGGAAATCCTGCGTATTTCGGACGATGTTACCATAATGAGAGACGGAACGTGGATTGCCACAGAGCCTGCTCACACCCTCACAATGGACAAAATCATAAAAATGATGGTGGGACGTGAGCTTACCAACAGGTTTCCGCCGAAAACGAATAAGCCGGGTGATGTAATTCTGGAGGTAGAGGGCTTAACCGCTATGTACTCGCAGGTTAAGGACGTTTCCTTTAATGTGAAAAAAGGTGAAATCGTCGGACTGGCAGGCGTTGGGGGGGGGGGCAGAACCGAGGTTTTGGAAAATATTTTCGGAATAGCCGCAAAAAAAAGCGGTACAATTAAACTAAACGGCAAAACCGTCAAAAACCAAAATGCAAGAGAAGCCATAAAAAACGGTTTCGCACTTTTGACGGAGGAGCGCAGAGCGACGGGAATATTCGGAATTTTAAATATCCGTGAAAACACGGTTATTTCCAACCTTGACAGCTATATGGTGAAAAAACTTTATTTAAGCGATAAAAAAATGAAAGACGACACCGACTGGGCAATAAAGGCAATGAACATCAAAACCCCGTCTCAAAGCACGGAAATACGAACGCTTTCGGGCGGAAATCAGCAAAAGGTTATTTTGGGCAGATGGCTTCTTACCGACCCCGATATTCTTCTTTTGGACGAACCGACAAGAGGTATCGACGTAGGCGCAAAATACGAAATATACCGCCTGATAACGGAGCTTGCCGAAAAAGGAAAAGCCGTTATAATGGTTTCGGGAGAAATGCCCGAGCTTATGGGCGTATGCGACAGAATACTCGTTATGTCGGGCGGACGGCTTGCGGGCGAAGTTTCGGCGCAGACAGCCACGCAGGAGGAAATCATGACGCTTGCCGCAAAATATGTGTAAAAATAATAAGTAAGGAGTTAATGAAAAATGGACAAATTCGGTTTGAGAGCCCGTTACCAAAGCTATAAACAAATGGATTCAAAAGACAAAAAAAGCTTTTGGAAGGAGTTCTTTATAAACAATTCGCTCTATATGTTTTTGATAGGCGCGATAATTGTTATACAAATTATAAGCCCTGCATTTTTATCGGCGCCGTCTGTCGTAAATATTATATCGCTTTCGGCGGCGAATCTGCCCATTGCATTGGGAATAGCGGGCGCAATTATCCTGACGGGAACAGACTTATCGGCAGGACGTATTGTCGGACTTGTCGCCTGTGTAAGCGCATCGCTGCTCCAGGCAAGCGGCTATCCGAACAAGATGTTCCCCAATCTTCCGACATTTCCGCTTATTGCCGTGCTTCTGATTGCTGTGGCAATAGGTGCGCTTGTCGGACTTGTAAACGGCTTTTGTACGGCAAAATTCAAGCTTCACCCGTTCATAGTTACGCTTTCGACGCAGTTAATCGTTTACGGTGTGCTTCTTATGTATCTTATGAACGGCAACAACAACGGTCAGTCTATTTCGGGTCTTGACGCATCATATTCCAACTTCATAAACGGAAGTATTTTATCAATAGGCGGAACTCCGATACCCAATTTTGTTTGGTATTCCATTGTGCTTACGGGCGTAATGTGGTTTATATGGAACAAAACAAAATTCGGAAAAAATATGTTTGCGGTAGGCTCAAACCCCGATGCGGCAAACGTTTCGGGTGTAAACGTAAACGCAACGATTATATGGGTTTTTGTGCTTGCGGGAATTATGTACGGTCTTACAGGCTTTATAGAATCCGCAAGAATAGGCTCAAACTCGGCGGCAACAGGCCTAAACTACGAGCTTGACGCAATCGCCGCCTGCGTTATCGGCGGTGTATCGTTTGTCGGCGGTATCGGTAAAATCCGAGGCGTTATAATGGGCGTTGTGCTTCTTCGTATTATATTTGTCGGTCTTACATTTCTGGGAATCGACTCAAATATGCAGTACGTTATAAAAGGCTTTATCATTCTTATAGCCTGCGCTATCGATATGAGAAAGTATCTGGTGAGAAAATAATGAACGAAGAAGACAA
>USLP01000136.1 GCA_900555525.1 uncultured Eubacteriales bacterium | reverse complement strand
ATAGCCAAAATAAACTGGACAAGCCAAATGACTATACTTGACAGTTCGCTACCTTTAGGTCTAAGCTACTGGTACATGAAGCAGTCTGTGGAAATGGGATGGAGCAGCAATGTATTGAAAATGCAAATTGACAGTGATTTGTATAGCCGACAAATCAGCAACAACAAGGTAAACAATTTCACGACCACACTTCCGGCTCCACAAAGCGACCTTGCCAATTACCTGCTCAAAGACCCGTACATCTTTGATTTGGCAGGAGCCAAAGAAAAAGCAGACGAAAGGGATATTGAAGAACAGCTGGTGAAACACGTTACCCGCTACCTGTTGGAAATGGGCAACGGTTTTGCCTTCGTTGCCCGGCAGAAGCACTTCCAAGTAGGAAACAGCGATTTCTTTGCCGACCTGATTCTATATTCCATTCCGTTGCACGCATATATTGTCATAGAATTGAAAGCCACTCCTTTCAAGCCGGAATATGCCGGACAACTCAACTTTTACATCAATGTGGTGGATGATAAACTGAGGGGAGAGAATGACAACAAGACTATCGGGTTGTTGCTGTGCAAGGGAAAAGACGAAGTTGTAGCACAATACGCATTGACAGGCTATGACCAGCCGATAGGCATCAGCGATTACCAACTGAGCAAGGCTATACCTGAAAACTTAAAATCGGCTCTGCCAAGTATAGAAGAAGTGGAAGAAGAACTGGCTTCCTTTCTTGATAAAGACAAAAATCCATAAACCCAAGATATATGGCAGGAGAAATACTAATTATGATTCCCCAATACGGTGAACTCAACCGAATATACAGTGACTTTATTGTAAGCCATACTTTTTCTTTTGACAAGCAGAAATTCATCACGAACTTCTACAAGCAATACAATGACACAAAAGCTTTTGAAGCCGCTATCCTTGAATTGGTACTTGACAAGCAGAAAGAACAGTACACTCTGATTCTCGACAGTCTAAGAGCCGAGATAGAGAAAAACATGATGCTTTACGAAAAATATCCATTGCTTGATGATGAGATAATTTCTCGTGTGTGCTACCATTTCGCTGATAGATATAATATTGATATAGAGGAACAACTGGAGGTTACACAAAGACTAAACAAGCCTTTGAACGAGGCATATAACAGATATGATTCTATTGGTTACAGGGAACATACGGCAGAAGAAGAAAAGCAAGCCGAAAAGGAATATGAACGCTGCAAGGCTGAATATGAGAAAGAAAAAGAAGAACTGAACAGGCTTTATGAATTGCAAAAGCAAGCAAGAAAAGAGGCTTTCCAATATATAGAGAACTGCTGCGGAGATATTTATAAATTGAGTTTCCATTTTATGGAAATATTAGCAAAATATATTCCCGTAGCTAAAGATAAACCGGAAGAGCTAACCAAGCCAAGCGAACCCGATATGCAAGAAGAAGCACCCAAAGAGGAACAACACGAATATTTCGACATGGAGTTGCTTTCGCACGTTTACACGACCTGCGTAGGAGAACAATTCGAGAATATTTCCGAATATGATTTCTATGCTTGTATGAATCTGCACCCCGGCAAATGCAAGCTGAAAATAAAAACGAGAGAGAAAATACGTGTCTGCTACCTGATATTCCTGATGGGTGAACGACTGCCCAAACTTGACAGGGAGAATTGGAAAAAGAATATCCTCAAAATGCTGGATATTGAAGAGAACTATTACAAGTCAAAATACAAGGAACCTGTTTCCGATTTCCCAAGTGACAGCAACCAGAAGTTCGCCAAAGAAATGGACGCAATATTCCGATAATCCGTGATATACCCTGACATATTACGAAATAACCACTTTTACCACTCAAATTAATTTTTGAGTGGTATTTTTATTGTCTGATATTCAAAGAAATAATAAAATATTCTCACGGAAGCAAGTGTATTTACTGTGGAAGAGCATGCGAAACGGGCGAAAGCGGAGTATGCGGCTTCTGCAAAAAGGTGAAGCCTAAATATACGCTTGCTTTTGCTGTATTTTCGTATAAGTCCGTTTATGCGGAGGCAGTAGTCGGACTTAAATACAGAAATGAATATTTCAGAATAGCGGGCATGGCGGAACTTATGACGGAATTGATTTTAAAGCAAAATGTGAATTTTGACTGTATTGTTTATGTGCCGTCGGCTTTTGAAACCTTTTGGAGGAGAGATTACTGCGTTCCGCAGGAGCTTGCCTGCATACTTTCCAAAAAATTCGAAGCGCCCTTTTATAACAATTACCTTTTCAAAAAATCGGGCATAACCAGCCAGACGCTTGTTGATTTTGAAAAAAGATATACGAATATAAAGGGCGCGTTTTATAAAAATCCTCTTTGCCGTGCCAATATAAAGGATAAAACCGTGCTTCTTGTGGACGACGTTATAACGACAGGCTCTACGGTGTCGGAATGTGCAGCCGTTTTGAAAAAGCACGGCGCAAAATATGTATATGTTGCCGCTTTGGCATATGGTTCAAGCGTTATATAGAAAACGTTTCGTTTTCCGTAAGCCCCAAAAGGTCTATTGCACGCTCGAAAATTTCTTTCGCATTATCAAGCTCCTTGGGGTGGTGAGCGTCGGAACCCATATAGAATTTACAGCCGGCATCACGGGCAATTTTATACGGTCGCAGAATTGTATCGGCTTCAAAGTCCTCGAATTTCATATCTCCTGAATTAAGCTCTATTCCCACGCCTTTTTTTGCCGCAATCGTAAAAATGCGCTGTAAATTCTCCGTTTTCCATGTGTCGATCAATTCCAAAAGCTTGTCCCTATGCCCCTGCATCATAAGCGAACACGTGAGGTGTGCCATTCCGATTTTATGAAAAGGCAGATCCATATTAAGAAGCGCCTCAAATCTTTTTAACCAAAAATCCGCGATATCTTTAACCTCCGTCATACTTTTCGGTATCGTTTCGCCTTTCATATGAAAATGATTTATGGGAACAACTATAAAATCAAAATCCGAAAATCTTTCTTTGCTGAGCCCCAGCCTCATATTCATATCCATTTCCGTTTCACAGCCGAACAAAAAGCGTATTCCCGTGTGCCTAGGCAGCGGCAATGCGGCGCTTATGTGGTTATAATCCTGCTTTGCATACCATTGCGACATGGGAGGCTGAACGTTTTCGTCCCAAAAGTGGTCGGTTAAGCAAATTGTTTTAAGCGAATTTTCCTTTGCATATTCCAAGATACGCGTCGAAGTTTGCTCGGGGTCGCCCGAACAAAGCGAAATCTTGCTGTGAATATGTAAATCATTATCAAAAACATACCTCATTTTTTATCATTCTCCCAAAAAAATTTTTAAATCCTCCAAACGCTCTTCGGCGGCTTTTCTTCCTATTCTGTAAGCAAGGCGAAGCTTGTCGGGATTTTTTTCAACTCTGCTTACAGGAAGCGGTTTTTCGGGACGTATAACAAAAGCCGTTCCCTTTTCTTCCTCCGATTTAACATAATCCGTTTCGCTGTTATACATAATATGACGGTTTTCCATAGCCTCCGTAAGTCTTGGGTAATCCTTGTATTTGCGTCTTACCAAAGGCATCATTTTGTTCTTTTCCTTGCGGTATTCAATCGGCTGCGTCAAAACGACAACGTTTTTTTCGTAGCCGATATCTCGGAAAAATTTCAGCGGGATAGAATCCGACATTCCGCCGTCCAAAAGCTTTTTGCCATCGATTTTTACAATCTGCGATACCAACGGCATTGATGCGGACGCGCGAATCCAGTCAAAGCCATGGTCGGAAAGCCCCTCGTATTTGTGATAAACGGGTTGCCCCGTTTCTATATCCGTGCATACGACATAAAATTCCATCGGATTTTTTGAAAATGCGTCAAAATCGAATGCGTCAAGCTTTATCGGCACAATGCCGTAGCAAAAGTCTGTGCTGAACATATCGCCCGTTTTGAAAAAAGTGCGGAATCCGCTGTACCGCCTGTCTCTGCAGTATTTTGTGTTGTATCGCAAAACTCTTCCTATTTGCCCCGACTTATAATTACAGCCGAATGCCGCCCCTGCCGAAACGCCTATCATTCCGTCAAACGTAATATTATTTTCCATAAGAACGTCCGTAACGCCTGCGGTAAAAAGCCCGCGCATTGCGCCGCCCTCCAAAACCAATCCTTTTTTCATTATATCACCGCCGAAAAAATTTTATTATATCAGATTATAGCATATTTTAAAAACTTTTTCAAGAGTTTAAAACAAAAATAAAAAATTATCTTGACAAAAAAACTTTTTTATGGTAAAATAATTAAAATGTCTAAAAGGAGAAACGTCGGAATGAAATTTGTTTTGGAAAACGGAACCGTATTTTACGGCGGCGAATTTGTAAAGAGCAACGTATTTGTCGAAAACGGCGTTATAACCGATATATCATCTTCCGCACCGAATGACGGCGATACTGTTTATAATTGCAAAAATTGTTATATTTTTCCCGGTTTTATTGATGTTCACGTACATTTAAGAGAACCGGGATTTTTTTATAAGGAAACGATAAAAACAGGAACAATGAGCGCGTTATCGGGCGGTTTTACATCGGTTTGCGCCATGCCCAACCTAAATCCCGTACCCGATTGCGCGGAAAATCTTGAAATCGAGACGGATATTATAAAAAAAGACGCGCTTATAAACGTATATCCCTATGCGTCGATTACAAAAGGGGAAAAAGGGGACGAGCTTTCCGATTTTTCCGAGCTTTATAAAAACTGCGTTGCGTTTTCCGATGACGGACACGGAGTGCAGAGCGCTGAAATGATGAGAAAAGCAATGGAAACGGCAAAAAAATACGATAAAATTATAACACAAACATATGTTCGAGTATGTTCTGCTCTAACAGTCCAGATCTGATTTTATCGAACGTTTGTTCTATCTGAAAAGAATGGACAATATATATCTATTATCCACTGTTTTTGTCTA
>USLP01000135.1 GCA_900555525.1 uncultured Eubacteriales bacterium | reverse complement strand
GTTCGCGTGCCTGAGGGCTGCATGCAGCCCGAAGAAATAGGATTCGAATAAATACGTGCCTGAAAAAATATGCCGTAAAAGAAATAGGCTTCGAAGAAAAACGCCGAGGAGAGAGACACGCAAAAGAGAGAAAAACGCCATAGAAATAAGTATGCTTGAAAAGATAACGCCGGGAGGGGCTACTGTTTTTTGAGGACCTCTTTTATGATTTTTGTGAGCTTAGGCGGCGTGCCGTAAAGAAGAACGCCTACACGATAAATTTTTGCCGACAAAACGCCGATACCGACAGTAGAGCCGATTAAGATTATAATGGAAATGAAAATTTCATACCAAGCAACCGTACTCATACAAATTCTCGTAAACATAGCCATAGGCGAAGTAAACGG
Source organism: uncultured Eubacteriales bacterium (assembly GCA_900555525.1). Lineage (GTDB taxonomy): Bacteria > Bacillota > Clostridia > UMGS1840 > UMGS1840 > UMGS1840. The sequence continues at coordinate 4,620 of USLP01000135.1, read as the reverse complement.
AATATACGAGCATATCTTCATCAACACGGAGTTTACGTTAACCGATTTGGCAAGATTTGCAAATCCGTCGGAGCCGAAAGTTCCTATCGCAACTTGGATGCGTAACAAAGACGTTATTTCGTATTTAGGGTTATGGGAAAAGTTGCATAACCCCGATTTCAAAGGACACGAATTCGAGTCCTTTGAGAATGCTGCAGGTAAGCACAGTTTCTATTTGTCGCCACAAAAATGGATAGAAAGTACAAATGCAATCGGAATTGTCTCAAAGTCGGGAAATAACGGCGGAACGTATGCCCATAGAGATATCGCTTTTGAATTTGCAAGTTGGTTAAGCCCAGAATTTAAGTTGTATCTCGTTACCGAGTTTCAGCGTTTGAAAGCGCAGGAGCAGAAAACAATTGAGTGGTCGGCAAAACGCGAACTTGCAAAAGTTAATTACAGAATTCATACGGACGCTATAAAAGAAAATATTGTGCCTACTTTGACGGATGCGCAATTGAAATTCGTATATGCCGACGAGGCGGATTTGTTGAACGTTGCATTATTTGGTAAAACTGCGGCAGAATGGAGAAAGCAAAATCCTACGCTTAAAGGAAACATTCGTGATTATGCAACTATCGAACAATTACTTGTAATTGCTAATATGGAAAGTTACAACGCTATTTTGATTGAGCAGAACGTTCCGCAAGGCGAAAGGTTAAAACAACTCAATAATATGGCAAAATCTCAACTTCGAGTGTTAGAACAAAGCAATTCAAAATTCATTACGGATAATAAATAAAAAACAAAAGTTTAAGGAAGTCTTAGGTAAAACCGAGACTTCCTTCTTTTCGATAAAATTGTGGTGTTCTTACGCCTTAAAACTTTGCAAAGAACACACACTTTCAATATACGAAAAAGCCGCGCGACCCCGTAAAAGGAGCCGCGCTGGGATGTGTTCTCGCTATGAAAATCGATGTCTTGAAGCTTTGTTTCAAAAAGTGATGTGATGTTCGGCTTTTGCTTACATATCATCACTTGCGCAGGCGAGCATCACTTGCGTGTGATGCAAACATCTCATTTCATATGGCGCCGTTGTTTAGTAATATGTAACAATATATAATTCTCAATAGATTTATACTATTAACATTTGCGTGCCGTCGCCAATTAAAAATGAGCTACCGAAACTTATCGGATTGTTGTTTTCAAAGATAGCTATGTTAAATACTTTTTCTTGTACAGAGTCGTAAATATTTGAAAAATCCATAAAACCTCCAATATTTTATATGTCGTAAATACGTTAACCGATACTTAATAATTCGAATCGATATTCCTTTTCAAGCTCTAAGCCGTATACCTCTTTTTTGCTTATAGAAAATTCGTTAACGCATATTTCTTCGGAATAAATGTTTCCGCTTGCAACAACTTGATTATCGCTTGCATAAATTTTATAACCTACAATACAGGATCTACTATAGTTATTGCCTCTGCTGTCAGCTATTTTTTCTATTTTTAATTTAATTACGGTGTTGGCGTATTTACCGTTGCTTGTATAATAATAGTCGGTAGCTGAAATTTCAGATATTTTATAAGCGGTCTTATTGCTGTCTGTTAAAATTAAAGGTTCAGAGGGGAATTTTATGTAAGTATGATCTGGTGCGATTCTTCCGCATGATTCACATTTGTTGTTAATGTATTGGTGTTCTTTGTATGTTTTTCGAGTCACTACGTAACCGCATTTGGTACATGTGCAATGTCGTTCTCCAGGTGCTGCGCATGTTGCTTGCTTATCAATAACCCACTCAGACCATGAATGGTCGCATTCACAAGAAGTAATAAAGCAACTGCTACAGCATAGAGCGATAATAAATAAAATGTATAATATTTTTTTCATTTTTGTCCTCGTTTCTTTTTTTTGTTTTTTATTGAATAAAGCTTTCTAAACATTGACTTATAGTATCACATTTATTTTTCCTCCTATAAACAAAAATGCGGCAACCGAAGTTGCCGCACGAAAAACACAAACTCCGATTGTCGCCAAACAAACTTAATCAGAACTGAAAGCGTTTTCACATCCTAACTGAGAAATTTGTGTTTTTACCAAATTCTAAAAATTAGGATGCCGAAAAAGGGTAAAATTATCCTTTTACATAAAAAGAAAACGACCCGATTTCTGATTATCAAGTTTGTTTGGCACTTTTATTATAGCTTATTATCAAAAACATTGCAACAGTTTTTTATTAAAATATTAAAATATTTTAAATAGTTTTTGAGTAGGGGTGTCGTTACCTTGAGATACTGTAAATTTGTTGAAAGCTAAATATTATTTCAAAGTTTTAGGTGGAAATTATTACTGTTAACATAATTTTTTTTCTCATATGAAATAACATAGTAGATGAACAAAAATTATGAATATTTGTTAAAAAATGTTTAGCCTACCACAACAAACACAAGATATTGTATAATTAACTTGACATTCAATACTAAATGTTGTACAATAAAATAAAAAATCGTAAGGAGTGAATATGCCTAAGAAAGTTAATGCTGCATTTTCTGAGTTTTTGAAAAACTATGTAAATTTGGATTCAATAAAAAACGAAATGGCTCGTAGAAGTAGAGAAAACCTTAAAACTAATATTCACGATTTAGGTAAAAGTGGCACGTTTTTTGATTTGGCAAGTAAAAATGATTTGTATTTTGGGTCATTTAGTAGAAAAACCAAAATCAGAGAACTTGATGATATTGACATGATGATTGGGTTAAGTGGCTATAATACATTATACAGTTCAATCACTTGGGATAATGTGAAAATGAGCCTTAAAGACAATGATTGTCAATTTAATGATTATTGTGATTCAAATGGCTACATAAGTTCCACGAAAATCAAAAATAAGTTTATATCCGAATTAAAAAAATTAAGAGATTATTATAAGGCAGAATTACACTCTCGTGGCGAAGCGGTGACATTAGAGTTATTGTCTTATGATTGGACGTTTGACATTGTTCCTTGTTTTAAGTGTAGTGAACAGGATAAATACATTATACCAAATGGGAATGGGCATTGGAAGTTTACAAATCCGCGTATAGAACAAGAGCGTGTAACACGTATAAACCAAAAACACGGCGGAAAAGTTTTAGACACAATTCGTTTGGTGAAGTATTGGAACCGCAGGGGCAAAATGCCGACAATGGTTTCCTATGTTTTAGAAACAATGATTTTAGATTATTTTGATAGCATAGAAAAAACACCTGATTGGATAGAACAACGTTTTTGTGATGTTTTATATTATATCAGAAATAATATTTGGAATGCCATTTATGATTCAAAAGGTATTGAAGGTGATATAAATACCTTGTCATATAATGAAAAGTATTCAATTCAAGTGAGAGCGACTAATGATTACAATAAAGCGTGTAATGCTATAAACGCTGAAGTAAGCGAAAATAATCAGCACAAAGCAATAAATATATGGCGAGATATATTCGGGAGTGATTTTCCAAGATATGAATAAGGATAGTAAACAAATTTTCCAACGTCAAAATCAAGTCGGCTTAGTTGATGCTCAAAAAACTGCGGCGTGTTGTTATGCGTACGGAAAAAAATTAACCATAGTGTTAGCCTTTCTTTTGATATTATATCCTATAGTAGTAAATATACTTGTATTTTTTATAGATAATATGGTTTTAAGTAGGATATTAACTTCTTTATTATTTGTGTCTTTAGTAATAGCAGAAGTATTGCGAAAACAAATTAGTAAAGCTAAGTTTAATGGCGCTGGTATGCAGCAATACTTTGATGAAGTTGTTTTTGATTTGAAAAATTCTTGTAAAAAATATTTAGTGCCGAAAAAACTAACATTGTCCGAAAGATTAAAATTGATTCTTAAATACAAAGATAGAAGTAATGAAAATTATAAGAATTGGTATTCTGATTTTTCCTCACTGCCTTATGAACAAGCAGTATATCAATGCCAAAAACAAAATATCCGCTGGGATATATCAGTAAGAAAAAAATATCTAATTCTATTGATGGTTAGTGCTTCATTTTTAGTATTAGTAGTAATTCTAAATGCGATAATTCAACGCTATGAAGTTTTGTCTTTAATAACAATATTGTCTTCGATTTTCCCCCTTTTCTCATATTTTTTTAATAGTTTTAAGAAATTAAATTCCGACATTAGCACTCAAGAAGATTTGTATAAACATATTGAAAAAATAGAAGAACAAATAACAAAAGAAAATGAAATATGGAATGAAATAGAAGAACTTCAAGTTGAAATTTTTAGTTATAGGAAAAAGGCATATTTAATACCAGATTGGTTTCATTGTATCTTCAAAAAGAACTTGCAAGAAAGTGAAACTGAATTTGCAAAACTATTTTGTGAAGAAAATACCAAAAATAACGAAAAAGCCGAAGATTAACTTCGGCTTTTGTCATTGAAATTTTGATTATTTTAACTTAACAATTAAGCCGAAATAAACATCTCTTTTAAACATCACTTGCGCGAAGCGCAAACATCACACAAAAAGGAAGAGCAGCTATTTGCCACTCTTCCTTTTTTGCATATGGTGCGGATGAAGGGACTCGAACCCCCACGCCGTGGGCATAAGATCCTAAGTCTTACGCGTCTGCCAGTTTCG
>USLP01000134.1 GCA_900555525.1 uncultured Eubacteriales bacterium | reverse complement strand
CCGCCGTAGGCAAGCGGAAAACGGTACTGACGTTCTGCGGAACAGAAATGACTGCACGCTCCGCATACAAGGTTTTTCGCAAATTTTCCCGAAAGAATCATAGAACCCAAAAGTATACTTTCCACCATAGTCGAGCAGGCGCCGTATAATCCCAAAAACGGCAGCCCGAGTTCACGTGAGGCGAAGTTTGCGGATATACATTGATTGAGTAAATCTCCGCCCAAAAAGTATTCTATATCCTCCATACGTATGCCCGAATTGTCAATTGCTCCGTTCACGGCACAAAGAAGCATTTTCATTTCCGCTTTTTCCCAGCTTTTTTCGCCGAAATGCGCATCGTCGGTTATACTGTCAAACCAATCCTTCAAAGGCCCTTCGCCCTCTTTTTTTCCGACGGCGCTGAAGCTTCCCGCTATGTTTACATTGTCAAATTTAACGGTTTGTTTTCCGATTTTCATAATAATCATTCCTTTTTCTACATAAATATATAGTAAATAATTCCGCATATAATTGATGATGAAATACCGTAGACTATGACGGGACCCGCTATAACGAACAGCTTTGCGCCGACACCGAAAATAAGACCCTCGTTTTTAAATTCTATTGCTGGCGATACCATTGCGTTGGCGAATCCCGTTATCGGAACGAGCGTTCCTGCGCCTGCGTGCTTTGCAAGCTTTTCATATAATCCCAATCCCGTGAAAAGTCCGCTCAAAAATATAAGAACGGACGATGTTATTGCGCCTGCCGTTTCCTTATCCGCACCGTTCATTTTTGAAATATCGGTTATTGCCTGCCCTAAAACGCATATCAGACCGCCAATCACAAATGCCATGATTAAGTCCTTTAAAACGGGACTTTTTTCAAATTTTGAAACCCTTTTTTTGTATTCTTCCTGTGTGATTTTTTTCATAGCTTTTTCTTCCTTTTTTCAGTTTGTTTTTATTATTTGCGGTATTCGCTAAAATATACGGCAAATTTTTGTATAGCTTTTTTATTAATTTTTTATTTTTGTATTGCTTTTATTTTGAATATATGCTATAATTTACTTATCAATCAGTAATTAATAAGGAGGCGCAGGGTGAGAACAGCAGAGTATAAAGAAGAAAAAAAGAAAGAAATAATGGAAAAATGCTTTGAATGTTACTGTGAAAACGGACTTCGGGACACGGGGATAAAGGAGCTTGGAAGATACTGCGGTATGACCTCGGCAAATTTATACGGCTATTTTGAAAATGTAGACGACCTTATATTGCAGTCGACGGAATATTGTATGACAAAGGTAGAGGACGGATTTATGGAGCTTGCGCCTAAAAATCCACAGGATATTTTAAGGTTTATAGACGAAGTTCCGTATTGGACAGCTCGTGAACACGGCAAAAAATACAGGCTTATGTATCAGGTATACACGCATCCGAAATATATAGAAAACGGTAAAAATTTTTTTGAGGGTGTGTACAAAAGGTACAGCGAATATGCCGCGCAGCTTTCTCCGAAGCTGGGAATACCCGTTGATATACTTTCGGGCTTTATATTTATTTTTGTACGTGCGGCAGTTCATTATGCATTATTTGAAAACGAGGCTTATCTTAAAGCGTCAATGAAATCGCTTAAAATTTCAGTATTTTCAATATTAAGAGAGGATGGGAAAAAATGAGGTTTAAAAGATTATTGGGAGCAATTATGACGGCTTGTCTGCTTATTACGTCTATGCCGATTATGAGCGCTGATGCGGCGGATAACGAGTGGGTTTACGAGCTTAGTCTGAAGATTGCGAATTGGAAAAATGCAAAAACCAAGAAAAACAAGGTTAAGTGCATTTTGTATTTCAATTATGACGAGGCGCAGTCTTTTACACTAAAGGACACCAACAAGAGCAATCACCTTTCGGAAACGCAGTTTACATCGTCATATGCGCCGTGGCAGCTTGACTATGTCGAGATAGAAAATACATGCGGCGACGGCTTTATGATACATGATGTAACCTTGTTTGCGAGAAAGGGAGATAAGGATTGGTGGTGCGCTCCCATGCCTACGGAATACCCCGGCGGCAAAGGAGAATATGACGGCTATTGGATACATACCGGAGCCGCAAAGAAGATTTCGTATACGGTTTTTCCCGAAAGAAAAATTACCGCATTGGGAAATTTTGATAGTTTTGAAGAGGATATTATTATAAATCCCGAATCGGCAAGCGGTACGAAGGATTATGAATATAACGGCAATGTAAGCGACCAGTATGCCAGACCTGTAAAAGGAAGATGGGATGCAACTCGGTATTACTGCATGGATTTGCAGACGCCTCCGACATTTTCGTATGAAATTTCGGGCGTTAAGGCGGACGGCGGAAACGTTACGAAAACCGCCCTTGAAAACGCAAAGGCGATTACGGCAAAGAGCAGTGAAAGAGGCTTCAGCCTTGATAAAGCAAAATTAAAGGACTATATGAACCAAAACGGCGTAAACAAAATCTCGGTTACGTCCAAAATTGCGTTCCCCAGGGGTACATACAGCGGTCAGGGTACGTTTACAAAAACTCTTAATATTGTAAGAAGCGCATTTACGATAGATACAATAACCGATTCTTCAAGCGAAACGATAACCTTCAGTCCAAACTATTATGCTTCGTCAAGGGACAATAATTTCTATAATAATACGCTTTCGTATAATGAATTCGGCGAAAAATTCATTGCAATAACGGCGAGAATAAAAACAAGAAATAACAATAATCATATCACTGCGGACGATATTGACGGCAGCTATATGACCTTTAAAAAGGCGTATATCAGGCTCGGAAATACGGGAAAAACTTTAGACGCCTTTCAGCAGCTTCTGAAAAAGGTTGAAATTTCGGGCGATAAATTTACGCTTTTGTTCCCGTATTCCGAGGGAGCGGATTCTCAAAACGGCGGAATAGAGCTTGTTTTGGAGGATGCGAAAATAACTCCGAAAAGCTATGACAAAAGCGAATTTTCGCTTTGGAGCGAGAATAAAAAGCCGAATACAAAGGGATTTACCGCTCTGGGGTCTGCATATAAAATCGACGCGGTTGTTCCCCATGTTAAGGTTACGGAAAAATCGGGCGAAAAGATGAGCGACTGGCATAAGACGATTACCCTAACCTCAACTCCGACAAAGAAAATCTATGCGGACAGAAGCAACAGTCTTGAATCTGAGGGCTTCTTTAATATAGAGCTTTTCAACAGTCAAAATTGGAAAGTGAATATTTATGATTATAAGGGCAAAACTCCTGCAGCTTCAAAACAGCGTGTGCCTGCAGGCGCGGCAAACGTTTCCACAGATTTTACGCTTGCTTTAAAGGACGAAATCGAGGGTACGTTTACGCTTAAAATTTCGGGAAGAGACGAAGCGGGCAATACGCTTTCCGATACGTATACCGATATTAAGCTTGATAACAAAGCCCCTCAGGTTTCTCTTATAAGAGAAAACGACGAGCCGAGAAACGGCGCAATCGGACTGAAATATAAGGCGAGTATTTCCGACGCGTCGGGAACGGGTACGATCTACTATTGCTTTACGAAAAACGACCCGAAGCTTGTGCCTGCGTTTGATAAGGCGGAAGCGGAAAAACAGGCGAGCGGTGCGATAGACAGCCTGCTCGACAAATGGGCTCACATAAAGCAAAGCGATGTTACGGGCGGAAATACCGCCGCCGCTTATACCGAGGTTAAAAAAGGCGAACACTTTAAGGGCTGGCTCGTTTATTTCGGTATGGACGATTTCGGAAACAAGACGGAAACATATACGCAGAGAATAGACGTTGATAATGAAAATGCGGATTGCGTTATATATGCGCTTGAAGACACGTCATATCCCCGTTCAAATTACAGCATTGTGGCAGATACGGATTTGCAGAATAACGTATCTTACCGCTGGAGAGACCAAAAAGGCAATTATATAACGGATTATGAAACGTATACAGGCGTTGTAAGAACCGAATATAACGGCAAAACAAACAGCTTAAACGGCACGTATTACTTTGAATGTAAGGTTAAAACGCCGTCGGGCAAGCAAAAGGTTACAAGAAAGGAATTTGTTTTTGATAATTCGGGTCCCGAAATAGTTCTTAACCGTGTGGCGGCGGACGAATATGCACGCAGTCAGACAATATCCGCTTTCATAACGGACGTGTCCGAAGTAAAAGAAGCGTATGCGAAGATAGTAAATCCCGACGGAAGTGAAATTGAGGGTATGGACGAATTTGCATTAAGCGTTTCTTCGGGTACTGTTTCGCAGGATATAAACATAGCGGATACAAAAAGCGGAGCATATGCGCTTACGGTGCGTGCGATTGATACCAACGGCTATGAGACGGTTTTTTCCGAACCGTTTAAGTTCTTTATAAGAAATTCGGCGGCAGAGGTAAGCGCAGAGGCACAGGGCAATGCGGTATTCAACGAAAAAGCGGTTACAAAAACGGATTCGTTTAAATTGAAAATCAAAGCCGAGGAAAACTTCAAAAACGCTCAAGATGCGCAGAATCAGAGGCTTTATTACAGAATAAGCGAGGATTTGCAAACGTTCGGCGAATGGCGGAAGGCAGACGGTGCCGTGACGGCGTCGGGCGATACGCTCACATATGAAAATACAATAAATGTTGACAGCTTTAAGCTTAAAGAGGGCGAAAACTTCTTCTATATCGAGACAGCCATCGCACCAGATAATTACGATACGGGCAAATTCGCCTCCGACGTAATTTCACAGGCGGAATTCAGCCTGTATTTTGACAATACTGCGCCTGCGGTGCTGCAGTCGACTGTAGAAGATAAGCATACGGCGGAAAATATCACGGGAAAAATTTATCTTTTTGATAATTTATCAGCGCCGCTTACGCTTGCCTGCGCTTCGGGCTCGGTGAAAATCACGGAATCGGACATAAAAAATGTCTTTGATATTACGGTAACGGATAACGTTAATACAACGCTTGAAATTACCGATACGGCAGGAAACACAGCGTCTGTTCCGCTTGTTATAAAGGGAATAGACAAAGAAGCTCCGAC
>USLP01000133.1 GCA_900555525.1 uncultured Eubacteriales bacterium | reverse complement strand
GCGAAAGTGAATCAATACAGAAATAACCGCAATTTCAGAGGTGAGATAAACGTATTGTTTCATGGAGGCATATACCGCAGTGATAAAATGTTTACGCATTTTTGGAATACGCAGTACAACCGATATGACGGCGCATTTGAAAACGGAAAAACGGTTTTCAAATCGTACGGAGACGGCGAGGTTGTGTTCAAAGGCTCAAAGGAAATAGACTTAAGCTCGGCACAGCTTGTCGGCAACCTCGATATTGTAAGCAGGCTTCCGATAAATGCACGGGGAAAGGTTTACGAAATAAATCTCTCTGATTACGGCATAACGAAAGAACAGCTTGCGATGACCGATAACAAAAACAATACTCCCGACAATACGGAATGCAGTCCGTCGCCGCTGGGGATATATTATAACGGTAAACGTCAGCAGATGGCGCAATGGCCAAATACGGATTTTTCGTATATGTCGGATATTATAAGAGACGAAACGGCAGGCGAAGTGTCGTTTAAAGCTGAGGAAAACGCTGCCCCCGAACTTTGGACAAACCTGCAAAACGCTTACATCGGCGGTTATATGAGCCTTGATTACACGGGCTTTGTTACAAAAATAGACAGAGTTGAAAACGGACGCATATATTTAAAATCCATGGAAACGGCAAAGCACTATAATGACAATTACAGACGTTTTAAGGTTATGAATTTATTGGAGGAGCTTGACACGGCAGGCGAATACTACGTTGACAGGGATAATTTGAAGCTATATTGGTATGCGCCCGACGGCTTTGACAAAAATAACGATGAATTTTCCGTTGCGGTTCTTCGTGAAAATATGGTTCAGCTTAATGATGTCGACTGGATTGAATTTGATGGACTTACTTTTGCGGAATCCTACAGCACGGGAATAAATTCAAACAATGCTAATCATTTTACGGTTAAAAACTGTAAATTCCACGACCTTGCGTTTTCTGCGCTCTCGCTTACGGCGAATAACATAACGGTGGAAAACTGCGAATTTTACAATTTGGGAACGGGAGTGTATATCGGACAATACGGGCTTAATTACAGCAATTTAAAGGAAAGCAAAAATGTATTCCGAAATAACCATATTTATAACGTTGCGGAGGGAATATTTATGCAAAGCTCCGCATTGTGGGTAGGCGGATATAAAACGCTTGTAGAAAACAATACAATTCATTCGGGAACGTATGTGGCGATAACATATACGGGACCCGAAAATACGATAAGAAACAACGAGCTTTATAATCTTGCAACCGAAACGGGTGATGCAGGCGCCATTTATACGGGACGTTCGTGGATTGATTACGGCGGCTTGGTTGAAGAAAATTATATTCATAATCTCGGATATTGGGGAAAACGCGGATATTTGGGAGTAAACGGAATTTTTTGGGACGATTCTGCCTGCGGAAATACCGCGCGTAATAACATAATAGAAAATACTGCGCTCGGATATGGCATACTTCACGCTTCCGGAAGCGACAACACAGCCGAAAATAATATAATTATCGGAAATAATGACGATGGCATTGTATTAAGCGGCTATTCGGCGGATTGGAGCGGAGAACAGGTGATTTCCGAGGCGGTTTCTCACAGACTTTATAATAGTGAAACCCGTGCGCTCCGTACCGATATTTCGGATATTATGAGTAAATATCCGCAAATTGCAAGAACAGCGCACAGCATAGAAAATGACGGCAAATTCATGCCCGATTATAACGTTTACCGCAATAACGTTTTCGGAAACATAAAAAATCCGATAAATAAATTTTCGGCATATGGTGCTGACGGCAACAGCAACGTATTTTCCGACAACAACGTTTATACTATGTCTGATTTCGGGGAAAATTACCTTCTTAGTAAAAATATAACGGTTTCCGACGGCTTTAAGCTTAATACGGACTATGATATTTCAAAAATCGGTATGAAAAACGGATTTACCTTGGGAAACTTCAAACGCACAATGCCGTATAACAACGAAACAACGGAAAATTCAACCTCGGCGGCGCTTTCTTGGGAGGGAGCGGATTTTGCGGACGGCTATAGATATACAGTTTCGGAAAACGCGGACTTCACAAGCATCGCGGCAAGCGGCGACACACACTTTAAAAGCGCTGAAATAACAGGTTTAAAGCCGAATACAACATATTATTGGAAGGTTTATGCATATGCGTCATCATATGCGAATAAATCCGAACAGATGTGCGAAAACGGCGTTGGAAGCTTTAAAACCTCGGAGTATGATATAACGCTTTATGACTTAAAAACCGATGAAAACAGTGCAACGCTTTTTTATAAAAATGAGGGGAAAAGCTCGGAGACCGCAACGCTTTTGATTGCGGTTTATGATGGAAACAGGCTCAAAGACTGCGAAGCAGAGCCGTGTGCATTACCCCAAACCTATAAAAAAGAGTATATCACTGTTCCGCTTTCTCATAAGCTTAAAGACGGAAAAAGCATGACAGCTTGCATTTGGAAAGGCGGCTTAAAACCGTTTTGTGTGGCATATTCAAAATAAATTTATAAAAAAGCTTGAAATCCATACAAATTTGGTGTATAATTAATATATATCAAAAAGGAGAATTAACGTTATGGACGAAAAAGTAAAAAGAATAAACGAACTTTATAAAAAATCAAAGGAAACGGGGCTTACGGACGAGGAACGCAAGGAACAGCAACAGCTTCGTGAGGAATATGCCCGTTCATTTCGGGAGGGACTGAAGCGCACGCTTGAAAATGCGTATGTTCTTGATGAAAACGGCAAAGAAGTACAGCCTGGTCTGGTAGGTGAAATTTGCGTACGTACTCATGGAGAAAAACAAGTTGGCCTATTCATGGGCTACTATAAAGATGAAGAAAAGACCCGAGAAGCCTGGCACGACGGCCTTTACAATGTTTTCGGGGTCATCAAGACCGAAAACATGAATCGGAATATGGTTATCCATGCAAAGCGAGGTTGCTGTGGAATCCATTACGCCCAAACCGCGGTTCAAAACATCGATATAAGAAATTTTATCGAATTTAACGGCGTTGGGGTTTACATTGGGGTCGCTGTCATAAACGGCGTCAACCTTTTTGGCAAGAAGTATAACGTCTGCGTCTATTTCTGCGGCTCTTAATGCCGCTGTTGTATCGGTTGAGAAATAGGGATTCCCCGTACCGCAGCCGAAAATAACAACTCTGCCTTTTTCAAGGTGTCTTTCAGCCTTGCCTCTTATATACGGCTCGGCAATCTGTCGCATTTCTATTGCGGTCTGGACTCTTGCCTGTATTCCGAGCGCTTCAAGCGAATCGGCAACTGCAAGCGAGTTTATCGCCGTTGCGAGCATACCCATGTGGTCAGCTCTTGTTCTGTCCATTTTTTCACCGCTTCTGCCTCTCCAGAAGTTACCGCCGCCTACAACGATAGCTACCTGTACGCCCATGCCTGTGCATTTTCTTACTTGCTTTCCTATTGCGGATATAACGTCGAAGTCAAGACCAAAGCCTTTATTCCCCGCAAGCGCCTCACCGCTTATTTTTAAAAGAACTCTTTTGTAAATCGGCTGCATAAAATTTCCGCCTTTCCTTTTAATAAATATGTATATTAAAAAGCACACCAAAGGAATTGTTTCGATTGGTGTACTTCTTAAATGCTTTGATTATTTCGCCATATTAGCTACTTCTTCAGCAAAATTATCTTCTTTCTTTTCAATTCCTTCGCCTTTTTCAAATCTTGTAAATTCAGCGATTTTAACACCCTTTTGCGAGAGATATTTCTCAACAGTTACATCGGGATCTTTAACAAATTCCTGCTGATTCAAGCAATTTAAGGTGTAGAATTTTGAAATTCTTCCGTCTACCATCTTTGCAATGATGTTTTCGGGTTTGCTTGCGCTCTTGGGGTCATTCTTAATCTGTGCGATAAGAATTTCTCTTTCTTTATCTATATCTTCCTGAGGAACAAGCGATTTATCAAGGTAACGGGGATTGATAGCCGCAATCTGCATAGCCGCGTCTCTTGCCGCTTCCTTGCCTTCGGGAGTAAATTCGCCCTCAGCTTTAACCAAAACGCCGATTCTTCCGCCGCCGTGGATATATGTTACAACAGCGCCTTCGTATCTCTGGAATCTTCTGATAACCATGTTCTCACCGATTGTAAGAACTTTTTCTCTCAAAACTTCTTCAACAGTCAAGTCGCTGTCCAAAAATTTAAGCTTCATAAGGTCTTCAACCGTTGCGGGATTCTGCTTTGCAACGATTTCTGCCAAGCCTTTAACAAAGGACTGGAAGTCTGCATTTTTTGCAACAAAGTCTGTTTCGGAGTTTACTTCTATAATAGCGGCAACGTTTCCGTCAACATAATCGGAAACAATACCCTCTGCGGCGATTCTGCCTGCTTTCTTTGCGGAAGCCGCCAAGCCCTTTTCTCTCAAGAATTCGATAGCTTTATCCATATCTCCGTTCGATTCCGTAAGAGCCTTTTTGCAGTCCATCATACCGCAGCCTGTCATTTCTCTTAATTCTTTAACCAATCCGGCTGTAATCATAATATTTACACTCTCCTATTTTTAGATTATTCGTTTTCGCTCGATTCTTCCGCTTCTTCGTCGGATTCCTCTTCCATAGCGCCCGCTGCGCCTTCTTTACCCTCAACAACAGCGTTAGCGATTGTTTCAACGATAAGCTTAACGGCTTTGATAGCGTCATCGTTACCGGGGATTACATAATCAACTTCATCAGGGTCGCAGTTTGTATCAACTATTGCAACAACGGGGATACCGAGTCTTTTAGCTTCCAAAATTGCGTTTCTTTCTTTTCTGGGGTCAACGATGAAAATAACACCGGGGAGCTTCTTCATTTCTTTGATACCGCCGAGGTATTTTTCGAGCTTTTCTCTTTCTAATTTAAGCTTTATAACTTCCTTTTTGGGGAGAAGGTCAAAAGTACCGTCTTCTTCCATTTTGTTAAGCTGATAAAGTCTGTCTATTCTTTTTCTGATTGTCTTGAAGTTGGTGAGCATACCGCCGAGCCATCTTGCGTTTACATAGTACATACCGATTCTTT
>USLP01000132.1 GCA_900555525.1 uncultured Eubacteriales bacterium | reverse complement strand
CCGATATTATAGTCGGTTTTCCCGAAGAAACGCAGGAAGAATTTAACGAAACGGTCGAGCTTGCAAAAAAAGCGGGCTTTTTGAAAATTCATACTTTTAAATATTCCAAAAGAAACGGCACAAAAGCGGCGGAAATGGAAAACCAAGTCAGCGAAACCGTAAAAGACGAACGAAGTAAAATTATCATTAAGCTGTCCGAAATGAGCGAAAAGGAAATTCTTTCGTCATATGTCGGACGAACGCTTTGTGTTCTTTTTGAAGAAGGAAAAAAAGGATATATGCACGGCTTTTCCGAAAATTATATTCCCGTATTTGTTTTGGGCGGAAACGAGCTTAAAGGAAAAATCAAAAATGTAAAAATCGAGCGTATAGACGGACTTAGCGCAATAGGGAAAATTATAGAATAAAAAATAAAAAAATGCGAAAAATAACACATGAAAGAATGTGTTATTTTTTATGGTTAATTTTGTGAAAAAATACGTTGCTGTTCTCCTTGGAACATTACTTTTTGCGCTTTCGGTAAATGTTTTTCTCGTACCGTCAAAAATCGTTACGGGCGGTTTAAGCGGAATTGCAACGATTTTGCATTATAAATTCGGCATATCAATCGGTTTTGCCGTAATGAGCGGAAATATTTTAATGTGCATTATTGCATATGTAACGCTTGGCAGAAAATTTGTTTTGGATTCAATATTGGGAATTTTATCAATAACCGTATTTGTTTCTTTTACGGAATTTTTGCCAAGCTTAACCGATGATTTGTTCTTGAATTCTGTTTTCGGCGGAATACTTATGGGAATAGGTATAGGATTAACATTTATCCAAGGAGCGACAACGGGCGGAACGGATATAATTTCCAGAATATCGCAAAAAAGACACCCCGAGCTTTCTATAGGGTTTATAATGACGGTGGTTGACTTAATAATAATCGGCGCATCCGCTATAGTTTTCGGCGATATCGCTCTTTCCATGTACGGAATTATTTCTCTCGTGGTTTCAACTGCTGTCATTGACGGAATTATTGCCTCAAAAAACAGCGGCGTTCTCGTTTTCGTTGTTACGGAAAACGAAAACGAGATAAAAAATTTAATCTGCGGATATCTTAACAGGGGAGTAACGGTTATAGACGTATTCGGCGGCTATTCGGATAGAAAACGAAAACTGATTATGTGTGTTATGAAAACCAAAGAAGCGGAGGAACTGAAAAAGACGGAGGAACTACGAAAAAAAGGAAATTTTATGATTGTAACTCCGTCAAAAGAAGTTTTGGGCGAAGGATTTCGGTATTACCGATAAGAGAAAAGGTCAATTTTTTTGTAGAATAAGTCATTGACACACTATGTTTTAATATGGTAAAATAAAAGAAAAAACATATAGGGGTGCAAAAAATGACTAATATTCCAAGAAACGAATATCCTCGTCCGCAGCTTGTAAGAGAGGACTGGATAAACTTAAACGGCGAATGGCAGTTTGAAATTGATAACGGAAGAACGGGACTTTCCAATATATATCATATTTTCTCAAAGCCTGAATTCTGTAAATATGATTTCAATCACAGAGACAGTCTTAATGATAAAATAATTGTTCCTTTTTCACCCGAGAGCAAGCTTTCGGGAATTGGAAATACTGATTTTATGGACTGTGTATGGTATTTAAAAGAGTTTGAAATTCCAAGCAGCCAAAAAGGAAAAAGAACAATAATTCATTTCGGTGCGGTTGATTACCACGCTATAGTTTATGTGAACAAACAGCCCGTCGGAGAGCATAAGGGCGGCTACAGTTCATTTTCATTTGATATTACAGACTTTTTAAAAGACGGTAAAAACACTGTTACGGTTTGCGCAATCGACGATATAAGGAGTACGAAGCAGCCCTCGGGTAAGCAGTCTATATACAGAGAGAGCGAAGGCTGTTTCTACACAAGAACAACGGGTATTTGGCAGACCGTTTGGCTTGAATTTGTTCCGAAGAATTACATAAAAAATTTCAAAACGGTTTCAGATATTGAAAATGCCGGCGTTAATTTTGATTTCAAACTTTCCGATTATTGCGTTAATTCAAAGCTTAAAATAACAGCTTTTTATAACGGAAAAGAAGTCGGTAATGCTGAAACGTCAGTAGAAGGTATGAATACAAATGTAACCGTAAAATTGACCGAAAAGCATCTTTGGGAGGTCGGAAACGGTGAACTCTATGATTTTACGGCTGTTTTGACCGATGAAAACGGAACAGAAGATAAAATCACGGGATATTTCGGATTGCGAAGTGTTGCGCTTACCGAAAAGGCTTTTACATTAAACGGCAAAAAAGTTTTCGGCAGATGGGTTTTGGATCAAGGCTTTTATCCCGACGGTATTTATACCGCACCTACAGATGAAGCTTTAAAGGCTGATATAGAATATTCCATGAAACTCGGCTTTAACGGTGCAAGACTTCATGAAAAAATATTTGAACCGAGATTTTTGTATTGGGCTGACAAGCTCGGATACCTTGTTTGGGGAGAATATCCTAACTGGGGTGTTGATATAAGAAATGTTTCGGCATTGGAATACATTCTTCCCGAATGGCTTGAGGCTATGGAAAGGGATTTTGCGCATCCGTCGATAATAGGCTGGTGTCCTATGAACGAAACCTGGGACGCATATGGCGGACAGCAATCTAACGAACTTTTAAGGATTATATATCTTGCAACAAAAGCGGCGGATACAACTCGTCCCGTAATAGACACAAGCGGAAACTTTCATGTTGTAACCGATATATATGATGTACATGATTATAGCCAGGATCCAAAGGAATTTCATGAACATTACGATAATAAATACTATGAACCCCACCCATTAAGACAAACAAGAAAGGGTGAGCCTTACTTTGTAAGCGAATACGGCGGTATACAGTGGTCTTATAAATCGGGCGGAGACGCTTGGGGTTACGGAAATGCCCCCAAAACGGAGGAAGAATTTATTGAACGTTACAGAGGACTTACCGAAGTTCTTTTGAAGGACGAAAAAATGCTCGGATTCTGCTACACACAGCTTTATGATGTAGAGCAGGAGCAAAACGGTCTTATGACATATGACAGACAGTTCAAATTTGACCCCGAAATTTTTTATAAAATTAATGCGCAGAAAGCAAAAATAGAAGAATAGTAAAAAGGCGGATTGTCAGTCCGCCTTTTTCGTTTGTGACGGCGAAATACCGTAATATTTCTTGAAAGCCTTTGAAAACACGAATTGGTCCCGATAGCCTACGGAAAACGCCGTCTGTGAAACGTTAAAGCCTGCATGAAGCAATTTTTTTGCTTCTTTCATTCGTTTTTTTATTAAATAATCCTGCATACTTATGCCAAACTCTTGTTTGAAAATTCTTGATAAATGATGACGGTCGATTCCAAGATCTGCCGCCATTTTTGACAGACTTTGAAGCTGACTGTATGAAATATCGATATAATTTTTTGCGGCATATACGGGATTTTGTTTTTCTTTTTTTGAAAAAAGCCGAATATAAATACGGAAAAGAAGCGATGCGAGATATTCTTCTTTTAAAGACATATACCTCTCGCAATTTTTAATCTCAAAAAATTCATCACCGTCAAATTTTCGTTTAATTTCCGATATTTTGTCGATTTTTTTTGCCAAATCGCCTGTTAGACTTATCCATATATATTCCCACGGTTCGTTTTTTGACGCAGTATATGTTATTGCGGTGTCTGGCTTTATAAAAAATATTTCGCCCGATTTTACATTTTCGGTTTTGTTTTTTACGTTTACAGTGCCGCCGCCTTTCACTATGTAATGAATGACGTAATGATTTCTGTAAGCAACATTTTTCAAACTCGGGCGGCAATGCGCCCAACCGCAGTCTATCGGATTCAAATCCGAAAAATTTTTATCCGTTAGTATCGGTCTGTAAAAATTGTAATATCTCTCCATAAGTCCTCACATAAAAACATTAATTTACATAAAAACATTTCTTCTGTGCAACATTATAACATATATATGCAACATTTTGCAATAGATTTTTCAAAAAAAATATGATATGATAAATAAAAAACCGAAAGGACAGAAAAAATGTTTAATTTTATAAAAAATTTTGAATTTGATTTAAAAGCTGAACTGAAAAATTATAAGGGCGAAATTTTAGAAACAACACTTACAGCTTCAGGCGATAACTTCTGTGAATTTACTGCGCTTTCAGAAAGCGAAGAAACGCTTGCAAAAGCAAGAGTTGAGGTCTTAAAAAACGGTGATACGGCTTGCTTTTATGTTGACGCAGAAATAGAAAAAGGTGCAAGCTATGATATAAGGCGTACGTTTTTCTCGTATGACAGCGTAAAAATATATCTTACCCCGAAAGAAAAAGCGCAGTCGGCTGTCGGAAGCTATTACTTCATTCCCGAAAAATCCGATTGTTGGTCGAGAGAATTTTTCTGCGATGATATAATAAATGCTCCCAAAAGAATTGCTTCGCTTATGTGGAAGAAAAACGATATGAATTTCCATATTATGCCGTTGTGCGATGGGGATTTTAAAGGTGAAATCCACGGAAACGGCAGGGAACTGGAGCTTACTTTGTCGCCATATACGGGCGGTTATCGCCAAATTTCGGGCAAAATTGCCGTATTGGCATGGGATAAAGACCCGTTTGTGCTTGCAGGAAAAACAGTCGAGGCAGGATTTTCATATTTAGGCTTGGCTCGTTCAATGCGCAAAGATAAACCGCTTCCCGAAATGTTTGAATATTTGGGGTGGTGCTCATGGGATTCTTGCAGAATAGATGTAACAGCGGATAAAGTAGCCGAAAAAGCAAAAGATTTTTATGATAACAATGTCCCCGTAAGGTGGTTTTTGGTTGATGACGGCTGGTTTACGGAAAAAGACGGCAGAAAGCTTTGGGATTTTTATGTCGATAAAGAAAAATTCCCCAATGGTATAAAACCGTTTATCAAAAGACTGAAAAATGAATACGGCATAAAATACGTTGGTTTTTGGCAATGCTTTTCAGGTAACTGGGAGGGCATACACCCCGAAAGTCCCATTGTGAAAAATCATTCCAATCTTGTTTATAAAACAAACGGGGGGG
>USLP01000131.1 GCA_900555525.1 uncultured Eubacteriales bacterium | reverse complement strand
CCGTTTTCCACAAAGGGTGAAACCTCCGTTTCGATAATTTCTCCGTTTATCGTTATCCCAACCGCAATATCTGCGTCGGCATTGACGCAAACTATATTAGCGGAAATAAAAAGAAATAAAACCGTTAAAAAAACAATATATTTTTTAATAAAAATCACCTCTTAAATTTTGGCACATATGCTCCCGCTGCCAAAAACAGGACAGCGGAAGCATTCGGATATTTTACTTATGCCGGCTTTTTATTTTTTACCGCGCCAATTATGTACAGAACCGGAATAATCAGACCGGTAGCGTAGTTAATAATGTTAAAATCACTGCCAAGCACGTTTGAAACAACGTTTCCCGCTACGCTTAAAATTGCCACAATTACGCCAATAACTATGCAGCTTTGAGCCTTTTCGGGTTTATCGCAGTTTTTTACACCCATAATTCCGGCAATCAGCTGAAATACTGCACTTGCCAGAATCAGCGCACTTGCAAGCACAAGCCCGCCGGCACTCGTTTCAAGAACCGCCGCCAAAGCTCCTGCTCCGATCATTGCAACAATCCCTCCGATGATACCGAATGCTCCTCCGATAATCATCAGAATACCCGTGACCTTCAAAAACTTTCTTCCTTTCATAATGAACCTCCTTAAAATTTTTTATTTATATCCACATTTTAAAAATGGATATTACAATTATTTATTTACTGTATATGCATCGCAAAGCGGTCTCAGCGTTTTAAGATTTTCCCAAAGAAATATTTTGTCGCCCGCATCAAGCGTTACATCCTCCGGAATTTTAACATCTTTATATTGACTCTCTTTCATTATTTTGTTTCGCTCCGCACATGGGGCAATACTCCGCATCATTAGGGAGAACATTTTCGCATTTGGTGCAGCAACGATGCTTTGCTTTGTAAATATCAAAAACTGTTTCCTCCGGAAGTTTTGTCTGACAAACTTTGCAAAACTTGTTTTTTGCAGCCTGCGCATTTCCGCAGTACAGGCAGATTTTAAACCTTTTCATATTTTGGGTTCCAAAACCGAAATGCTCCAAAACCTCTTTTCTTAACGGTCTATATCTCGTCACTCTCATCAGCTCCTCCATATAATAGTTTTTTGCCGCATACAAAGCAAATTATATCTCCGTTTTTTGCTTTTGTGCCGCAGTGCTTGCAATACTTTGCTCCTTCCTCAAGAGGAGCACAATTCACGCACATAAGCATATCCGGATTATATACAATCGAATCAACCCATCTGCCGCACAAGTGGCATAAATTAAAATTTTTCTTGCCCTCCGCTTCCCATGCCGCCGAAAGCTCTGCCTCGAAATCGTCTGCATAATACGTTCCTGTGGTACAGACAAGCATCCCCGACAATTCGCAGAAAAAGCTGTAACGGTTTCCGCCCTGTGACGGAATAATTTTGTATGCAGCCGTTTTATGTTTCTCATTTATCATACGCCTCGCCTCCTCTCTGAAAAACTTATAAACCCGTTTCTTTTGCACAAACCTACGCAAATTATCCGCAAACCATTGACAAAATGTCAAAAGTGTGATATACTTAAATAGTGTATGTCTGCTAAAAAAGAATGCGTCTTTTTATTTGAGAAACTGCGATTACTTTATAATGCGATTACTCTATAATAGGTTGAAACACATACGTAAAAGGATGCCCCTTTATCTTTGTTTTTTGCAGATGATTCTTTCCGGTGCTGCAAATTGTTGTTTTTACATATTTACATTATACATAAAAATATCTTTTTGTCCACATACTTTTTGCCAAAAGTATAGGATGAATTTCAAAAAAAATTAAGTTTTTTTGAAAAAGTAGGGGAAAAAGTATAGGATTGATTACATCTGCTGGCAACTTACCGGCATAAAACAGGAAAAACGGAAAAAATCATCAAATCATATCACGGAGGAACCTAAATATGAAATCAGCAAGAAAATTGTTTTTGCTTTTACTCATTTTCAACATATCAATATGCTGCCTTTCCGGCTGCAAAAAATCGGAACTTGATAAAAACAAGCCCGTTACGCTTACAATGTGGCACGTTTACGGAGAACAAGCGGATTCGCCGATGAATCGGCTTATTGACGAATTTAACGAGACAGTTGGCATGGAAAAAGGCATTATTATCAATGTCACGGCAATGTCGAATGCCTCCAAAATAGGCGAAAAACTGCTTGACGCACATAATAAGACTCCAGGTTCCGCCGAAATGCCCGACCTTTTCTTTGCACACAAAAGCAACGCGCTGGAGCTTGGAACGGATTGTTTACTTGACTGGAACGAATATTTTTCCGAAAAAGAGCTTTCGACATACGTTCCGGGGTTTTTGGAGGACGGCACGGCAGACGGAAAGCTGTCCGTGTTCCCGGTGTCTAAATCCACGCATCTTTTATTCATTGCCGGAGGTCAGTTTGAACGCTTTTCAGCCGATACGGGCGTTACATATGAAGCACTGTCCACATGGGATGGTTGTTGCGATGCGGCCGCGAAATAGTAGGACTGGTCGGGCGGAAAACCGTTCTGCGCTCTTGATTATCCGCTGCGCGCCATTGAGCTTGCAGCTACGGAAAGCGGCGCAGGAAATATTTTTGCCGACAACGGATTCTATGACCCGTCAAACGTGATTTTTAAGCAAACCTTCATGAAATTTGCGGATTCGCTTGCAAAAGGGCATATTATGCTTTCAAATCTCTATTCAAACACACAGGTGATGACAGGCGAGGTTGTAGCCGGCATAGGCTCGTCCGCCGCAATTCTTTACTATAATGATACCGTGACATATGAGGACGGAACGAGTGAGCCGATGGATCCGGAGATACTGCCTCTGCCCGCTGAAAACGGAAAAAAGCCGTATATCACGCAAGCCGGAGTCGGTCTTTGCGCATATAAAACATCAAGTCAAAAAGCAGAGGCTGCAGTGATTTTTGCCAAATGGCTCACAGAGCCGGAGAGAAATCTTGAGTTCGTATGCCAAATGGGTTATATGCCGGTTACAAACGGTGCGTTTGACAAAATAGACGACTGCCGTTTCAAGACAGCCGATTATGAAAAACTCTATGCAGCCCTAAAAAAAGTTAAGGAAAGCTCGGAGGTTTTGTCGGAACAGCAAAGTCCCGAATATTACAGCAGAGTTTACGCATTTTACGATTATTTAAGAAACGAACAGAAACAATTTATATTAAGCAACACGCCGCCCGAAGCACTTGCTGAGGGACTTTGGCAAAAGCTCTGCGAAAAATAGACGGGGGATTGTTATGCAAATATCGGTAAAAAACAAAAGACAATCTATGCAAAAAAAGCTGTTTGGATATATGTTTATCCTGGCTATCGTTTTATTGCTTATATTTGCGGCTTTTCTTTTCCTGTTCGGACGATTTTCGACAACCGAGGATAAAATATCGGATATATTAAGCCTTCAGATTGAGTTTTTCGACCGTGAAATGACGTCTTACTACAATGATATTACCTTGCGCGGCGCACAGCTTTCCGAAAAAGCCGCACAGCTTACCGAGCAATATCTCAATTCGAAAAATACAGATTTTGGCGTCGTTCAGAATTCTTCTTTGCATATCAACGCTCTCGAGGAACGCTATATTGATTTATTGAAGAACGAGCTTTTAAAGGCAAGCTGTTCCGGCGCTTTTATTCTGATTAACGCATCTCAAACAGGCGAAGGCGGTTCAAAAGCAGGCGTGTATCTTAATCAGGATCTGT
The DNA here is from genome assembly GCA_900555525.1 of uncultured Eubacteriales bacterium. Taxonomy (GTDB): domain Bacteria; phylum Bacillota; class Clostridia; order UMGS1840; family UMGS1840; genus UMGS1840. Next base: position 1,407 of record USLP01000131.1, on the reverse strand, counting down.
TCGGAACAACGGATAAGGAAACAATGCTTCTTTACAGGGGAAATGTGAAGGCTGCAATAAACAAAGGCATTATGCCTCACCGTAAATGGCATTTGGAATTTGACACCGGGGTATTCCCGAATTTTGAAGAAGTTCTTTCGGATACCGCCGAGCCGATTGAAAAAGCCTCTCACATTTGTAATATTATAACGCTTCCCGGAACGTCGGAGCGTGTTATGCTTGTAGCGCTTCCTATCAGAGGCGACGGCCCGCGTTTACGGCATCTGCGGCTTTGAAGTAAACGAAAGCGTTTTTAAGTCCGCACACGCACAGCCGTCTACGCTTCCGCACATAACCTGCATATTCTCCCGCTCTGACGATAAAGAAATCAATATCAAAGAGGGATTAAGCTGCGGAGCAAAAAACGGATATTTTCTTGCCCCTAAGGATTCCCTCAAAATCAAGCCGCTGAAAAAGGGTCTTGTCGCTTTAAAAAATGAATACGGCGCATATATTGGCATTACGAGAAACACAACTCTTTATTCCGAAAACACACCTTATTCGATTACGGTTATGATGCCGTATGCGGATTATTCCGAGCTGGAAATGAAAAACACCGTACAGCTTATACTCATAATTCTGATTTTGGGATTTGCTGTTTTAAGCCTTAGCCTGTATTTTTCAAAACGATTTATCCTTCCGATAAAAAAATCGCTTGACAAAATAAAGCAATCCGAAAAGACATATTCCGACGAAAGTCAAAGCGGTATTATGGAAATTGACGACCTTTTTGCATTTCTTGCCGGAAAGGATAACGAATATCAAAAAATCTTCGATGAACATTCCGAAAAAAACGAGAGTCTTCAAAGCGAGATTGAACGCATCAGAACCGAAAACAACCGTCTGATGAAAGAGCATAAAAATATCATCATACAGGATGATTATGATCATTTCTGTTCGGGTTTACGCAGCCTTACTCCCAAGGAGAGAACAATATTTGACCTCTATCTGGAGGGAAAAACCGTTCCTGAAATTTTACAGATTGCAGAAATTAAAGAGAGTACGCTTAAATACCATAACGGCAATATTTACAGCAAGCTTGGCGTTTCCTCAAAAAAGCAGCTTCTTAATTTTGCGGCACTGTATGCACGGGAAAAATAATAACAGAGCCACACAGCAGAGAATAATTCTCGGTTGTGCGGTTCTTTCATACAGACAGCGAAGGGCATATCAAAATGCTCATCGCTGTCTTGTGTTTTTTAATAACAACCCGGTCTTGCCGCAAAGCCGAAACCGCTGTTTGTTGTGATAACGACATTATTCCTGCCGCTTGATGAGTGGATAACAAGAATGTTTCCGTCAGCGTCCTTTCCTGCAATGATTCCGACGTGCGATAAATCACCGTAAAAAGCTAAATCTCCGGCTTGA
>USLP01000130.1 GCA_900555525.1 uncultured Eubacteriales bacterium | reverse complement strand
TCTCGGTACCGTGAAAAAGTACATCTCATTTACTCTCTGCCTTTCCGGTTTTTCTTTTTGCGTTTTTTCTGCTGCGGCTGCTTGTGTTGTATAGCCTTTTCCTTTTCGGGAGCAGGCTTTTTCTTTTCTTCCAAATCAGCCTTTATGTCCTCAATCTTCTTTCTGACCGAGGGTTTAATACCGCTGTCCGTTTTTGCCGTATCCTCGAATGAGATAGATTTGTTCCCGTGCGGATTTTCGTTTGTTCTCTCCGCACGGGACGGACGGTTTTTTGAGTTTTCGTCCTTTGTATTATCCGATGTAACCTCCGTCTGTTCGGGGACTTCCGGTTCAATTTCGTGTTCCGTTGCGGAATATCCGAGCTTTTCCATAATGTAATTAAGCCGGGGTATATCGTCTTGAAAGGCGATAACATCGCATAAGCCGTTATCGTTTGTCTTGTCTGCAACAGGACGGTACATTATCCCATAATTCTTTGCTTCAGCGTTAAATTTTTTGAGGTCGACTTCTTTTATCTGCATAATACAAAGCTGTTTGCCCGTTTTCAGCATTTGCTTTAATTTTGCAACGCCCTCCGTCTTGCCGTCGTCATTTGCAAGCGCCATAACGATTGCCGCAAGGTTTTTTACACCGAGGGCGGTTAGCTTGACCGCCGATTCGGTCATTTGGATAGCTTCTTTCGCCATTAAATCAGCGACTTCGCCGCTTGTGTTCATTTTCTCTCAACTCCTTGTCTGCCTGTTTCTGCAAAGCGAGCGCCTGCCGTTTTTTCTCGGCAATTTTATACGAATCCTTAAATATCGCTTTGCACAGTCTGATTTCTTTTCGGAGTTCGTTAAGCTCCGTATTGATTTCTTTCGCTTGGTCTTTGACCTCATCACAATTTTCATCAGTCCTTTCATCATAAAGTTTTTTACGACAGGTAATTAGCATTTCAACTTCGGCTTCTTTGTCCTTTTGATATTTCTGCAAATTTTCGCCCGTTTCGATATTATGCGTGAACAAAAATTTGAATTGCTTTTGATAGCGGTCAAATTTAATCAATTCATCACGCATAAAAAACGATACCCTTTGAGGTGTCTGCTTACGCTGAATTTTTTTGAATAAATAGAGGTAGTGGAAGTAGAGGGCAACAAAGCCTTTTAACTTTTTGCCCTTTACATCTTTAATGTTACCTCTGAATTTGTACTGCTTTTTGGGTATTTCGGACGGTGCAGCCGTGATAATTCCGTTTCGGGTTGCGATTATCCTTTCCAAAATCTCTGCTTCGCTATAATCCTTGCCGAGATTATCAAGCCTCATCGGGCGTTTTGCGTTCGGTGCAATTATTGAGGTGTGTTTTATATTCGGACCTTTGCGGTGAATGACAAAACCACGCTTTTTTAAGTTCTGCCAAAACTGCTCCATTGTGTATGAGCATTTTATAATCTCATCAATATCACGGCGGATACTTCCACGAATGGTTGGTCTGCCTTCCTTTAACGCAAGCCATTCTGCATAGTGCATACCTCGCCTTTGTGGATGCTCGATTACCGAAAGACAGTTTTCAATACAAATAGCGTCCGATATTCCTCGAATGTCTATGAAATAGTCCTTGAAATTATTTCGGTATTTGTAGCCGTCCGCATAGGATACGGAATTTATAATCAGATGATTATGCAAGTGCTTATGGTCAAGATGCGTTGCAACGACCACTTCGTATTTATCCGCAAACAAACGCTCCGCAAGTTCAAGCCCGCATTTATGAGCAATCTCCGGCGTTGTTTCAAAATCCTTGAAGGACTGCACCAAATGATACGCAAGCACGGCGTTTTTATGTCCTGCCTTTCCGAAAAACTCCTGTGTGTCTATCATATCGGCGTATGGGTTATCCGTTGTGCAGTTATATGCTTTGACATAAAGGCAATTTTCGGTCTTGTCCTCATTTTTGATATATTTGATTACGCCCTCGACCGCATCAATGTCGGGTTTTATACTTGTCTTATCGGGATTTGCGATATAGTTAAGACTTGAATCGAGCCTTGATTTAACCGTCCATATTTTCGTAATTGCCATTATCGGACGCTCCTCACAAGCCGCATAATATCATTTTGCATTTGCAGCACGGTTTCAATTTTATCCTCCGAGATACGATGCTCTGCATTTGCGATATGTGCTATCTGATTTATGTTGTTTCCGATAGCGTTTATCTCACGAAGCAGTTTTACATATTCATCGGGCGGACGGGGTTTTATTTCAGTTCCCATAATAAGAGAACGAATAAAAGGTTCCATCTTAAATCCGGATATATTAGCTTGTTCTTTTAAGTGCGAATATTGTTTTTCATCAAGTCGTACTGTAAGTTTGATTTTTTTCACAAGAAAATTTCACCTCTTTTCTTTTAGCCGAGCGGTGGGGTATTAGGGGCATAACCCACTAACAAGCTGCATTTTGACGGCAAAATGCTATGCTTGCCACATATCAAAATATCCTACGGCTATTTTGATATAACGTCCGCCTTCGGTGTTGTGCTTTCCGTTGAGAAAGTTTCATCTACAAAATATAAAGTCATAAAGCAGACTGATTTGCGTGTGTTACCGTTCCGGCTCGGATCGCTTTTTCTTCTTTGCCTTTTCATTTTCCTTAATAATTTCATCTGCATAGTCGCTAATAACGCAGCGCAAATCATCCATATGCGAATAATCCGTTTTCAGCCAAACATCGTAACAAACTGCAAGTGGACATTCTGTTTTAATTAGTGCGCTCATTTGTTTTGCATTAAGAACATCACTGTCAATAACGGATAATATATCCTCACGAAGTGTAATTCGGTATGCCTCTTCTATAATTTTCTCCGGCGGTAAATGTTTTAGGTTTTCAACAAAATCCTTTTGCTCATTACTCATTTTCTCGTAAAGCAAATCTTTAATTGTGTCTTTTGGTTCCATTAAAATCAACCTTTCTTTTTTATTTTACCTTGCCATAGCGTATTCACGCTTTTGCTGCGGCGCTTCCGCATCGGAAACATCGGTGTCGATAACATTATCGTCCTTTTTATCCATTTTGAGCAGTGCCTCGACTGCGGCAAGGCGTTTTGTTTTTTCCTGCAATTCCGCCTCCTGCGGAAATTCCCGCTTTGCTTCGATTTTTGCGGTTTCGTATTGCGTATTGGTGTTCGCAAGCTTTTCCTTTTCGGTTTCAAGCCGCTTTTCAAAACCGTCCAAAGCATTGTCGATGCGCTGAATATTACCGAACACATCTGTTCCGAGTTCAACCTTATGCGATAAGCTCCCGACAAGAGTTAAATAGAATAATTTTTGAAAGCTGTCAAAGGAAAGCTCCATAGAAAAACCCCGGTAGTTACCGATGTTTACCGGTTCCTCCGAGGTCATCTTTTTGCAGCGTTCAATGAGAGCGTTACCCGCTTTTTCCTTTTCAAAATATCCAAACCCGTCAATCGTCATTGTGTTGAATTTATCTTCAACCTTCGGATACTGCTTGACTGTTTCAATATCCCGTTCAAGACCTTTAATTCTTGCTGCGATTTCTGCAATTTGTTTGGGGTAGAATTTCACAACCTTATCTTCGAGGTCGTAAATCTGCGACATAAAGGACGATTTTATCAGCTTCAGCTTGGATACCTCCATATCAAGCTCCATCTTTTCCTTAATATGCGGATTACCCGTTGACAGCGCCTTTATTTCCGCAAAGGAAAGTGCGGTGGGGTCTATGTCATCAGCAACACGAACGGGCGATTTTGAAGTGAATATCTGCGATATAAACTTCTGTTTCTGCTCAACGGTCTGCCACATATAAGTATCAAAGGTTCCTTTGGTTACATAGCGGTAGATATGCACTTTCTCGTTTGTATTGCCTTGTCTGATGATACGCCCGGCTCGCTGTTCGAGGTCTGCCGGACGCCACGGGCAGTCAAGGTCGTGCGAGGCATAGAGCAGTTTCTGCACATTTGTCCCTGCACCCATTTTTGAGGTAGAGCCGAGAAGCACACGAACATCACCGCTTCGCACTTTCTTAAATAGTTCATCTTTTTTAACCTCTGTGTTTGCGTCGTGAATAAAAGCAACCTCATTTTCGGGTATGCCTTTTTGGAGCAGCTTTTCCCGTATGCTGTTATATACCGAAAATGTACCGTCCGATTTTGGTGTGGACAGGTCGCAAAAAAGTAATTGAGTAGCCTTTCTGTCTGCTGTATCTTTCCATATATCATACACACGGTCGGCACATACCGACACCTTTGAGGTTTCATCATCAGGGAGCATAGGATTTATCATTCTTTGGTCGAGTGCAAGTTTTCTGCCGTCGTTTGTAATTTTAAGCATATTATCAATGCTTGGGTCTACGCTTCGGTTTCGGACTTCTTCGGCTCGCTCTCCGAGATCTGCCACCATATCCTTTTGAAATTGGGTCGGCTCTGCAACCTCGTTGTGATATTCAACCTCCGGCACGGGCAAATTCAGCATATCCGCCGTCTGAATATCGGCAACCTCTTTGAACATTGCAATGAGTTCGGGCAAATTAAAGAATTTTGCAAACCTTGTTTTCATACGATAACCACTGCCTTCGGGTGCAAGCTCCATTGCCGATACGGTTTCACCAAAGGTAGACGCCCAGCTATCAAAGTGCTGTAATCCACGCTCTTGGAGCGATTTATACTGCAAATACCTCTGCATAGTATATAACTCAACCATACTGTTTGAAACAGGTGTTCCCGTTGCGAAAATAACACCCTTTCCGCCTGTAAGCTCGTCAAGATACTGTGTTTTCATAAACAGGTCGCTTGACTTTTGTGCTTCGGTCTGTGCGATACCGCCGACATTTCGCATTTTTGTGTAAAGGAAAAGGTTTTTGTAATAATGTGCTTCGTCCACAAATACTCTGTCAACGCCGATTTCTTCAAAGGTTACAACATCGTCCTTGCGTTCTTGGTCATTGAGCTTTTTTATCTTTGCTTCAAGTCCACGCTTTGTCTTTTCCATTTGCTATACGGTGTAACGCTCCGCATTTTCGGTTTTCGCCTCGATTATTCCGTTAATAATCTCGTCAAGCTGATTTTGCAGTATGGTTTTCTGCCGTTCCGCCGACATCGGTATTTTCTCGAATTGCGAATGACCGATAATAACG
>USLP01000129.1 GCA_900555525.1 uncultured Eubacteriales bacterium | reverse complement strand
CCACGGCGCGGCGGCAGGCTTTATAACTTCATATGTGAAGTTTCCGTTTGCCTGCATTATTTCGTTTGTTATATCCGTTCCCAAATCCTCGTTAAGCGTTTCTATCGAGGGGATTATAACATCAACCTTAAGCGTGCCGTTTTTATTTTTTGCCGAAGCAATTATTTTGTTATCCTCGGGATAGTATTCAATCCCTTTTATTTCGCCTGCTTTAAAGCTTTTTACAAAGTCGGAATATGTTATCCGCTGTGTTGTCGGAGTCATCTTAAACACCGCAAGCACGAGGGCAAGAACAAGCGCCAAGAGCAGATAAAAGCCTGCATTTTTAAACATTTTACTCATGAAAAAATCTCTCCGTTAATTTAAGTATTTATAAATAAACTTCCTCTTTGAGGACGCCTATGTAAGGAAGATTACGGTATTTCTCGGCATAGTCGAGACCGTAACCGATAATAAATTCATTAGGTATTTCAAAGCCGAGATAGTCTATCTTAACATCAACCTTACGTCTGTCGGGTTTGCTCGTAAGAGCGCACAATTTTACGCTGTTTGCGCCTCTTTCGCAGAAAATTTCCTCAACCTTAGACATTGTGAAACCCGTATCGATTATATCTTCAACAAAAAGTACATTCTTTTTTGTAATGGACAGAGTTGTATCCTTTAAAATTTTGACCTCACCGCTTGTTACGGAGGCGTCCTGATAGCTTGAAACAGCCATAAAATCAACCTCAATCGGAAGCTTAATCTGTCTTATCAAATCGGCAAAAAACACAAACGAACCCTTTAAAACTCCTATTACGATAAGTCCGTTTTTGTCTTTATAATCATCTGTAATCTGTCTGCCAAGCTCCTCGATTCTGCTTCTTATCTGTTCTTCTGTCAAAAGTATTTCCTTTACATCTCTTTCCATAATTAAATTCCTTTCATTTATATTAAATTTACATATACTGTATTTTTTCCGTCTGCTTTTCTGAAATATATATTGCCTACAGAGCATATGCCCTTTGAATCTTCTGTAACAGGCAAAAAGTCCCTTAAATATTCGGGTATTTTTCTGTCCGTCAAAAAATCCGAAAGCTTTTTATGACCTACTCCTTTTATAAAAAGCTTATCGCCGTTTTTTCTTCGGCGCACGGTAAATGTGCTGTCATCGGTTAAGAAGTAATGTGCTTTATTTCCCGATTTTCTCGTATCCGACAAAGTTAGATTCATATTTTCATTTATACAAATGCTTTCATTAACATTTAAGCGTATACAAAAATCGGATTTTTTGATATTTTTTCGCAGAACCAGATTACCGTATGATATTTCGGCAATAACATCTGCGTTTAACGTTATCCGTTTTCCGGTTTTACCGTCGTTTGACAGCTTTATCACGCTGTCCGCATGAATATGCGATATATATCCGCGCAAGCAAACTGCATAATACAACATTCTTATAACTCTGCGTTTTAAGGCTATGTCAAGTTTATTAAACTCATCGGTTTTCACCGATATACTTCCGTTTTTAAAAACACAGCTCATTTTTATAAAATCCTTCGCAAGCTTTTTCAAAAACGAATCCTCGCGGTACATAACGTCAAGGCTTGATTCAAGCGTATCGGCAATATCAACGCTGAAATTTTCGTTTATATACGGTATCAGCTTAAGACGTATTTTATTTCTGAAATAGTCATCGGAAAAATTTGTTTCATCTACGCAAAAATCCTGATTTTTTTCTTTTAAATATTCATATATTTCATCTTTTGTAACATTTATAAGCGGTCGTATTATATTATCGCGAATCGGCGGAATACCCGAAATACGGGTTCCCCGAAGAGCACTTATAAAAAAGTTTTCGCTGTTATCGTTTTTTGTATGAGCCGTAGCCAAACAGCTGTTTTCTTTTTCCGTAACCTCGGAAAAAAATTCATAGCGGACACGTCTGCCTGCGTCCTCCAAAGAGCATTTATTAATGCGCGCATACTGCGTTACATCTTTTTTTAGAGTATAAAGCTTAACCCCGGTTTTACCGCAAAGCTCCCCGACAAACCGCATATCCCTGTCGGCATCAGCTCCCCTTATCATGTGATTTATATGAGCCGCCGAGATTGAGCCTAATTTCAGTATTTCTCTGATTTCGCAAAGTACAAGAAGCAGACTTACGGAATCCGCTCCGCCCGAAAGTCCGACGGTAACGTTTTCGCCGCAATTAAGCATATCATATTTTTTTATTGTATCAATTACCTTTTCACTAAACGTCATGGCGTGTCTCCAAATCATAGAATGATGTGTATTTTCCAAGCCATGTCATTTCAAACGAGCCTGTTTCACCCGCTCTGTGCTTTGCAATTATACATTCGCCGATATTATGCTTTTCCGTTGTTTCGGGATTATAATATTCATCACGGTATAAAAGCAAAACAACGTCGGCGTCCTGCTCAATTGCGCCCGATTCTCTGAGGTCTGACATCATAGGTTTGTTTCCCTCTCGTTTTTCGGGACCTCTGCCAAGCTGTGAAACGGCAATAACAGGCACTTCAAGCTCTTTTGCTAGGATTTTCAAGCTTCTTGAAATTTCAGCAATTTCAACCTGACGGCTTTCCGATTTTCTGCCGTTCATAAGCTGAAGATAGTCTATAACGATAAGTCCCAAATCATGCTCCAGTTTTAATCTTTTAGCCTTTGCTCTCAATTCTGTCATAGTAATCGAGGCGGTATCGTCTATATATATCGGCGCTTCCGAAAGAGGTCCTATAATATTCAAAAAGTTCTCCAAATCAGCTTTATCAACCTCGCCAGAACGCATTCTGTCGGATTCTATTCTTGCCTCCGATGAAATAATTCTGTTGGCAAGCTCCTCCTTTGACATTTCGAGCGAAAAAATGAGTACAGGCTTTTTTTGTTTTATTGCGATATTCTGCGCTATATTTATGGCAAAACTTGTTTTACCCATTGCGGGACGTGCGGCAATCAACACCAAGGTTGACGGCTGCAAACCCGAAAGACGTTTATCAAGCTCGGAAAAGCCTGTCGGCACACCCGAAATATTGCCCTTATTTTCAACCATTTCCGCAAGTCGGGTATAATTCTTATAAAGTATTTGCTTTATATGCGTTACTCCGTTTACTTCACGGGAAGAAACAAGGTCGAAGATTTTTTGTACGGCAAATTCCGTTATTTCCTCCGCACCTTTGGAATTATAGCACTCCTCTTCTATCTTATCGCATACTTCGATTGTTGCCCTAAGATGCGCTTTATCGGAAACTATTTTTGCATAGTCAACCGCATTTGCGATACTCGGAACGGATTCTATAATTTCAAGAATGTAGGGTTTACCGCCGATACGGTCGTAAACGTCTTCCTGCTTTAATTCCTCGGATACGGTAATAACGTCAATGGTTTTATTCAGATTATAAAGATTACAAACCGCATTAAAAATCAGTTTGTTTTTTTCGATAAAGAAATGCTCGGGCTTTCCAACTGCCAAAAGCTCGTTTATACAGTCCGCATCTATAAGCGCAGAGCCTATAACGGCGGCTTCCGCCTCGGCGCTGTACGGCAAATCTCTTTCTATATCCATTTCTTATAATCCATCCTCTCAATAGGTATTGCTTACTTTATGTTAAAGGCTTTTTATTTCTGCTTTCACCTTTGCGCTTATATCTTCAAAAAGTTTAACGGTTATTTCATACTCGCCCGTAGCTTTTATTGTATCGGGGAGAACGATTTTTCTCTTTTCCACTTCAATTCCTACCTGTTTTTTTATAGCCTTTTCTATATCCATGGAGGTAACCGCTCCGAAAAGCTTTCCGTTATCTCCGCATTTTGCTTCGATTACGATTTTTGAGCTTTCAAGTCTCTTTTTCAATTCTGCGGAATTTTCTCTGTTTACCGCTCTTTTGTGTTCTACGGACGCTTTATGGTTGTTAAGCTCCGTAAGATTTCCGCTTGTTGCTTCAACAGCAAGCTTTCTCGGAAGCAAGAAATTTCTTGCATATCCGTCGGAGCAATTTATAATATCTCCTTTTTTTCCACTGCCTTTAACATCAGCGAGTAAAATAACTTTCATGATTATCTCTCCTTTTTTATATTTCTTCAAGCTCGTCTAAAAGCTCTTTTATGGTAACGATGGTTTTGTCCACCGTGCCTTCCGTAAGCTGTGCGCCCGCTATAAGCTGATGACCGCCGCCGCCAAGCTTTTCCATTATTACCTGTACGTTTACGGTACCGTTTGAACGTGCGCTTATAAGTATGTTGTTTTTATTTTTGAAAACAACAAATGCCGCAGATATACCTTTTATATCAACAAGCGTATCTGCCGCCTGTGCAATAAATACGTTATTATCTTCATCACCGTAGTATTTGGCAATTGCCGCCTTATTTTTATAAATTTCGCAGGAACGGATAATATCGCTTACTTTAAGATAATCCTCAAGGCTTTCCTTGATATATTCCTTTGCAAGAGCGGGATCCATTCCGACCTTGCGCAAAAACGACGCCGCTTCAAAGGTTCTCATGCCCGTACGGACGGAAAAATTCTGCGTGTCCAAAAGTATTCCCGAATAAATACAATCCGCCTCGCATTTTCTCAATTTCACCTTGTCATCGAGATAGCCGAGCATTTCAACGATAAGTTCACAAGTTGACGACGCATACGGTTCGTGGAATGTAAGGACTGCGTTTTTAATATAATCCGCACCTTTTCTGTGATGGTCTACAAGGAAAATTTTCTTTGTTTTTTCGAGCAGGCTCGGACGCAGGACATAAGAACGGAGATGTGTGTCCACAACCGCAAGGAGCGTATGAGAATCAACATATTCATCCGCAAGCTCGCCCGATACGAAAAGGTCGCCGTATTCTTTCGAATCGTTCAGATACTTTCGTACCATATCCATATTTACATTTTTTTCATCGATAAGAATTTTTACGGGTTTGTCATATGCTTTTGCAATTCTTGACAAGCCTATTGCCGCGCCTATTGAATCCATATCGGCATTTTTGTGTCCCATTATTACAACGCTTTCGCAGTTTTCAAGCATTTCTTTAAACGAAAGAGCCATAAACCTTGAACGCACTTTCGTACGCTTTTCAACTTCCTTATTGTTTCCGCCGAAATAAGTATAGTCGCTGGTTTCTTTT
>USLP01000128.1 GCA_900555525.1 uncultured Eubacteriales bacterium | reverse complement strand
CGTTACGGTGGTGAGTAAGTGCGCCCTTATAGGGAAATTAAGGGGATTTTCGCATAGAAATCCCCTTGAAATAAGTTGCTTTTACATCAGATTTTCCGTAAAATACCGATGCAAAAATTCCTCCAGATTATCGGTTTCTACCGTTTTTATTTTGGGTAAAACCTTTTCTAAAGCTGCACCCTCAACGATAAGCCTGTGCGTTCTCGCCTTGCGTTCCTTTACTCTGTCACGGGCGATTGCTTCCTCTAATCTGTGCTTTTCCTGCAATAATTTTTTCTCGTCCTCTGTCATACTGCTTTTCGCTCCTTTACCTTGTTTTTCAGCATTGATAAAATCAAATCGTCTGCCGTTTGTTTCGTATCGGGATTTCCGAATGATGAAACAATAAATGTAATCTTGCCGCATTTTCTGCGGTATGCGTTTCCGATAGGCGCTGCTCTCGGTTTATTCTTGAACATAAAAAAGCCTCCTTTCTCTGCAAACTGTAATTTCAGTTTACAGGAAAAGAGGCTTTTTTACATTGAGTGCAAATTGAGCGTAAATTGACTAATTTTCCGATATTAAATTTTGTGCGTTGATTCCGTATGAGGAAACAGCGTCTTGCAGTTCGTATATTTTCCGCTGCGTAAGCTCCGGCTCGTCCTCATAAATTTCGGCATAGATATTCAATGCCTTTTTCAAATGTGGTACGGCGTTTGCCTTATCGTTCATCTGCAAATACATAATGCCTGTATTCCATAAAAGCTCCGCATAAATACCGCTGTTTTCTTCTGTGTATTCCACACATTTTTTTAATGCGGTTATTGCTTTTTCCGGCTCGCTTAAGTTTGCGGCAAGGTTGGCATAATTGCAGATTTGAGCAATACTGTCGGCTGTGTACTGCAAGTTATTTTCCGTTAAAATATAATATGCCTTTTCCATAAATTCTTTTGCTTTGAATACATCTCCGCTTGCGTGATACAAGCCGCCCGTATTTGCGTAAATATTTGCTATAAGGTGCGGATTTGTATTTTCATCGCATAAATTTACGGCTTGCAGTTCATATTCCAAAGCGGCGGATATATTTTGATTACAGATGTGCTCATACGCCGATTTGTAATCAAAAAGCAAAGCACGGTCATCATTGTTATGCGCTATTGTTTCAAGCTCTGCAATAATCAGCTTCATTCCGCTTTGATATGCGTACTTTTCCATATACGCAAATGCGTCTTTTATGAATATCTTGTATTTGTCCGTATCGTCCTTTTCTGCAAGCAGGATTATATTTTCAATCACCTTAAACATTGTAGTGTGATACGGCAGGTCTGCTCCGTGCATAAGGCACAGATTATGTATGCCGGTGATAAAAATTTGGCAGTTTGAAATACTCGGTTTTTTATCGTCAAGCGTGATTTCCTTTATCAGAGGGTGCAGGACGATTTTGTGTAATTCGTTCCGTTTTATCGTTCCGTATTCTATTAGCCGGTTAAGGCTGTTGAGATTTTTTAAGTTCAGCCACCGTGCAAAAAGCCTTGGGTTTATGCCATCATCGGGAATAAATGTCATACATTTTAATATTTCGCCGCACTCGCCGTCAAGTCCGGCAATATACATAAGCCTGTGGATATGCTCGTAATAGGTTGCTTTCCGGTTTCTGCCGTCCTTTACGATATTTATTTTGTCCTCGCTTTGCAGTATGCTTTTTGATTTTTTCAGTTCCGCAAGCAGTTTTTTCGGCTTTAATATTCCGCAGGCAAGCAGACGGGCGGCAAGCTCGACTGACAGAGTGTGACGGTGTACCTCATCAATGATTTGCGTTACAATTTCAAGTTTCTGTTCGGTTTTGTCATAAAATTTTTCGGCAAGCCCGATAAGGGTAATTTTCGGCATTTCCAAAGCCTCAAATTCCGTGTATTCCGAAAATCTGCACCTTGTTGTAAATAGGATTTTGCAGCGGTATTGCATAATATCGTCAAAACCGCTTTCAGGTGTGGGCACAATATCAAAATTATCAATGATAATCAGCGTGTCCTCTTTCAGACTTTTCAAAAATCGGCTGTGCCTTTCAAAACGGCTGTCAGTTTCGGTTTCCGTATCGTCGGCAAAATCGCAGTCTGCAATCATCTGTTTTAAGTTTCCGCCATACCGTAAATACAAAATATTCGTATATTCTTTTTTATATTTTTCGGCATACATCTTTGCAAGCTCGCTTTTGCCTATGCCCGCAACTCCCGTTAAAAATATTTTATCGTTTTCTTTCAGTAATTCGTGTATATTTTCAAGGTCGCTTTCCCGTCCGCAGAAATGACGGCAGGGCTTCGGTACAATGTCATAGATGTAATCTTTCACAATGGGTGAAAGCGTTCCCGTTGATAATAATTCCTTTGTTTTGACATCGTGTTTGATAAATGTCCTGCTCATTGTAAATAACAGTACGCGGCTTATGAAATTTGAAAGGTCAATATCATTATTATAGGAATAATTTTCTGTAAGCTCACTTTTTAGATTAGCCGATACGGTCGTATCGTTCATCAAAAGATGATACAGTTCCTCTGCCGCCATAAATTTATCGTAAAGCAGGGGTAAAATATTTTGTTCGATGTCAATCGCCATTGCTTCAATATTTCCGTTTGCGGAATAATAGCTTGTAAGACGAGAGCTTATTTTCGCCGTTCCGTTCAGCCAACGGCACACAAGCCCGTTGTCGAAATCAAAGTCAAGACCTTCGTCGCTTTCGATAAAGTCCTTGAATAAGTCATACATAAAATCAAGCTGGCTTATACTTTTGCCGACCGCAACAAAATCAAGTATTATTTTTGCAGCCGTGCAGAAATCACATATTTTCATAATTAAAATTTCACTTCCTTTTTCCTCAATTTCAAGTCAATTTACGGTCAATGCAAGTCCTTCTTTCTTAATTTATAATTATACCATAATTCATAATAAAAAGATACCAAAAGAACAGAAATTTTTGATTAGGCATTGAAATATTTTCAAAGGCGCGGTATAATTAAAATATACAATATCTTAAATTGCTGTTCGGAAAGGAAGGAATCAATGAATAAGAAACAGCAATTTAATAAAATAACGGCTCTTTCCTGCCGATTAAGCCGAGATGATGATTTGGGCGGCGACAGTATGAGCATACAAAACCAAAAGGCAATGCTTGAACATTTTGCAAGCGAAAACGGACACACCAACTGCAAGTATTTCATAGACGACGGTGTTTCTGGCACAACGTTTGAACGCAAAGGCTTTCAAGAAATGATAACCGAGATAGAAAACGGAAATGTAGGCACGGTTATTGTAAAAGACCTGTCAAGACTTGGACGCGAATACTTGCAGACGGGTTATTACACCGAGATTATGTTTCCGAAATATGATGTTCGTTTTATCGCCGTAAACGATAATGTTGACAGCAGCACAGGCGACAACGAATTTGCTCCGTTCAAAAATATTATCAACGAATGGTATGCACGCGACATCAGCCGTAAAATCCGTTCTTCGTATAAAACCAAAGCGTTAAAAGGTGAATTTACGGGTGTGTTTGCTCCGTTCGGTTACAGAAAATCGCCGGAGGATAAGCATAAGTTAATTCCCGATGAGAACGCAGAAATCGTTAAGCGTATGTTTCAAATGGCATTGGACGGCAAATCGTGCTGTGCTATCGCAACCGCCTTAAAAAAAGAGCATATTCCCACGCCCGGCGCTTATGTCCGAGATAAAGACGGCGTTATGCGTGAAAACAAAAAGGTGAAATATCCGTACAGCTGGTTTCAGACAACGGTCAGAGATGTTTTGTCAAACGAGGTGTATATCGGCAATATGGTAAGCCTTAAATTTACCTCAAAATCATTTAAGGACAAAAAGCTGATTGCACGCCCCGAAAGTGAGCATATACGGGTTGAAAACACGCATGAGCCGATTGTTGACAAGGAAACATTTTATACCGTTCAAAAGCGTATTGCAGTCAAAAAGCCGCAAAACAAATTAAATCCCGATAATGTTTTTCGGGGGCTGGTATTCTGCGGCGAGTGCAGCTCAAGCCTTGTCTACAAAAAGGAAAACAGCGTAACAAATACCGCTAAATATCAATGCAATTTGTATGTTCACAGAGGGAAAAGCGTATGCACAAACCATTCCGTCACCGCCGAGAATTTGAAAAGCATTGTGCTTGACGATATTAACCGTCATATACGGCTGTCAAAAGAGGATAAGTCGGCGTATGTAAAAAGGCTTGTTCAGAGTACGGACGATATGCAAAGCGGCGAAAGGGCGTTATCTAAAAAGGAAATACAGAGAATAACGCAAAGGCTTGATGAGATAAGCAAGGTTTTACAGACAATGTATGAAGATAAGGTTTTTGGTCGCATATCGAGTGAGCGTTACGCTTCAATATCCGCAAGCCTTGAAAAAGAAGAAAATGAATTAAAAAATCGTTATGATGAAATTCAGACGAGATTATCAAGGACGGAGCAGAAAACCGAATCGGCAAAAGATTTTGCGGATTTGATAGAACGGTATTCGCCCGTAAAAGAGCTCACGGCAGATTTATTAAACCGCCTTATTGAAAAAATCGTCATTCACGAAAAAACGGACGAAAACGGCGAAAAGGTAATGCCGATAGAAATTTATTACAGATTTATCGGCAAGACCGAAAATGAGAATTAAAGGCGGCACGCACAGCCGCCGTATAAATTTAGGCTCACCACCGCAATATATGAATTACTTGCTTGATACCCTGCGATTTTGCACCGGGGTTATCGTTGCCGTAGCCTTCCAAAAGGTTGACAACGCCCCAGACCGCAAGACCTGCGCCGAGCGCAATTACAAGTGTTTGCAGTACATTGACCGCTTCTGAAAAAAACTGCATAATTAAGTTTCCTCCTGTTCGTTATTTGTATTTTTGTTTTCTGCCGAAAGATGCGCTTCTTCCGGCAGGTCAATTTTGTAGTAGTCAAAAACCTCGTCTTTTGCTACAACGGGTTTCTTTCGTTTCATATACTTTTCCATATCAAACGCATTTTTCTTGTCATAGTCCGACAGCATTTTGTAACGGGGGTGCTTTGTTATATCGTATTTGTCCGATAAAAACGGCCGCACGCCCCGAAGCTGTAAAATACATTTGCCGCCGTCCATGACAGCGATT
>USLP01000127.1 GCA_900555525.1 uncultured Eubacteriales bacterium | reverse complement strand
AACCGACAGAGGTGCTGGAGCTTGCGGATAAATTAAAAGATGAGGGTGAGGATATTTCCTATGCCTTTCTTGACATAAAAATGCGAGGTATTACGGGGTTGGAACTCGCAAGAAGGCTTAAAATTATTCATCCGAATATGAATTTGTTTTTTTGCACTGCACATTCGGAATATGCCATAGACGCATTCGGACTTTACGCAAAGGGATACCTTATGAAGCCCATAACTGCTGAAAAAATCGAAAAAGCCTTAAGCGAAACGATACCGGAGTGGAAAAAAGCTCCGACTCATTTAGACAGAGACGTGCGGGTTCAGACTTTTGGAAATTTTGAGATTTTTGTTGACGGAAAATCACTTAAATTTACCCGTGAAAAAGCAAAAGAAATGCTTGCATATCTTGTTGACCGTCACGGTGCAAGCGTGACCACAAAGCAGATTTTTGCCGTGCTTTGGGAGGACGCACCGTATGATCGCAATTCAAAAAACTATGTCGGTGCGGTACTTTCCTCGCTTAAATCGACACTCAAAGAAGTCGGAATAGAGGATATCCTGATAAAAACATGGAATCATCTCGCCATAGATGTATCCAAAATTAAATGCGACGCATACGATTACGAAAAGGGCGATATATCGGCGGTAAATTCGTTCCACGGCGAATATATGTCAAACTATTCGTGGGCGGAATTTACAACCGGAAGATATGTTCAAATGGAGCTTAATAAATCTTATTAAATCATTAAAACAAAAAGCAGTGAAATGCCTACAAATGGCAAATCACTGCTTTTATTACTCTTTATTTCGTTTTATTCCGCTGCATTTTCAGACAAATCAATTTTGAATACGCCCTCGCTGTATTGAAGTTCAACCGTCGGATAACCCTCCGCATAAGATGAAACCTGATATACATCGAAGTAAAGAACTATGGTGTTGTCTGTGACATAGAATTTCACATTATCACATTCTTTGTCAAGCTCACTTGCAGCCTCGGTAGAAAAATCCTTGCTGTTTTCCTCAAAATATTTAACGAACACATCATAAACCATTGTGTGTATTTCGTCCGCATCGCCTTTTACAACATCGGAAAGAGCAAGCTCTTTCGCATTTTTAAGGTCAAAAGTTTTTGAACTTCTTTCCGTATTTGGATGTGCGCCGCCAAGGTCATAATATTCATAGTTTGTAACGGACAAAATGCCGTTTTTGTCTGTGTGAACATCATATGAAAGATTAAATTCAAACGGTCTGAATTTGTCTTTTCCCATTTCGCCCAAAAGCTCTTTTGCTTCGGCTTTCTTTTCCTCTGCATCGGCTATAAATTTTTCGGTATATGCTTTATATTCATCATTGATTTTTCCGATATACTCGTTATTGTCTTTGTTTTCAATTATCGGATAAACATAGTTTATATACATCAAAACCGTTCCATCTTCGTCCTTAACCACTTTCTCATCAGTAACGGAACCGATTTTGTGTTCGCCCTGTTTGGTTGTAACCTCGGCTGTGTTTGTTTCACCGTCCCATTTGACATCTGCGTCCATAGCCTCGGATACCGCACGCACGGGAACCAAAGTTCTGTCGTTTTCGATTTTTGCGGCAACATCAAGCGCTTTTGTCTCCCCGTCAACCGTTATTTCTTTTTTGCCGATTTCAAGCACAATCTGCCTGTCTCCGTGAAAAGCGGTTACAAATTGTGAACCGTCTGCCACACGATATGACACATTGCATCCGAGCGTTTCAAAAATTGCACGCATAGGAAGAAGTATTCTGTCGTTCTCCATAATGGGCGCGACATCTGTTATAATTTCTTCACCGTTTACCTTAACCGTAATTTTATCGGTATCTGTGGCAAATGCCAAATTTGCCGAACCAATCATAGATACTGCCAATATTCCTGCCAAAATTTTTTTCATAGTATATATTTTCCTTTCTGTTTAGTTTTGTTTTAACTCATCGTAAAGTGCGGCATTTGTAAGGAGCTTATAAGGAGCAACCCAGAATGTTCCCACAAGTCCGAGTGTGATGCAGCTTAAGAAATCCCAAAGAATAAAACTTAAATCAAGAACGAATGCACGCCATTTATTGCCCTTCATTATAGATTTGCTGAGTGCAAAAACTTCTTTTTTGTCCATATCGGGATTGTCTGCCAAAATATAAGGTATCATTCTGTACTCATAGATTTTGATAAGTCCCGGAATGATAAAGAGCATTGTCCAAAGGATTGAATACAGGTCATAGAAAAACATAACCTTAACATTTCTTTTATAGCTTACATCAAATCCGTTTCCGAGATCAGAAATGTTTCCTTCGCCTCTTATTGCGTTAAGACTGTATTTGTATGTACCTACATTAAACGGATTTACAAGTGCAATCACAGAAAAAATTGCAAATGCGGCTACAAGTATCGCAAATACACTGAGCAGCATCCAAAATGCCGGCGAAATTGAGTTTGCAACAGCCGGATTTTGCGGTGCGTCAATCGGCAAATTACCAAATATCGATTGTGTATCCGGCATTGACGCAAATGAATGACTTGCACCGCCCGCAGCTGCAAAGCCTCCGACCGCGAGTGCAGACAGAAGTGCTGCAAGCACCGTCTTCCAGTAATTGCGTTTGACGCCTAACTTCGCTTTCTCTTTCAACTTACTTCTGTTCCACATAAACATTACCTCTTTCTTTGAAATATTATTATATTGATATTATAGAACATAAAGGACAACAAAAGGACAACAAAATTCAAAAATTAATTTTCTTGTTTTCATACATCATTTCATCCGCTTTTTTAAAAGCCTCGGCAAATGTTGTTTTACTGCCGTCACAATATGCGTACCCTACGGATATACCGAATATATCGCCGTATTTCGGGCGAAGCTTTGCCGCTTCCCGATGCAGACGAGCGTTCAGTTTTTCAGGATTCTCAAAATACTTGTTTAATATCACGCACAGCTCATCACCGCCGATTCGGTAACACTGCCCGTGTTTTCCGTATACCGAGAATATTATTTTCCCAACATCTTTAAAACATTCATCGCCGACTGCATGACCGTATGTGTCATTTATGATTTTAAATTTGTTAATATCAAAAACCATAACACATACATTGGATTTAACGCTTTCGGCTTTTCTGTCAAAGCATCTGCGGGTTTACAGCCTTGTTGTTTTATCCACTTGATTTACTATGCTTCCACGGTTATTGTAAAGAAATATATTGCCGATTACGGCACATAAATAATCAACCCGTATTTCGGAATTAACCATTTGAACACTCACACCAAACGCAAGCAAACACATCACCAATGCCATAACGCCGTTAAATCTTGCCTGATAGTTCTTATAGCTGATCACCATACAAATAAAGCAGTATAAAACAGAGAAAATAAATGCCGCGATATAAAGCCAATACAGTGAACCTCTGTGATAAATATTATCGGAGTCAATGAAAAATACCCATCCGTTTAACATTGCCCAAATTTCAAATACAGCGTGACAGGCAATGAAAACATATGCCAATCGTATTCGTTTCACTTTACCGTAGGCAATGGCGGCAATAACACCAATAGCCGGTGCCGCACAAAATTCAACAAGCTTTGCCGCTTTGTGCAGCAAAATAAGGGAGGAAGCGGCGCCGTTTGTTTCCACACCGATCCATTCACCGATAACGGATATACCAATAACAAGGCTTACGGCAATAGTTTCATTTTTGTTCTTTTGTGAAACAAGTCCGTTGCTTATTACCTCCATAATGTTAATTATCAATGTAAAAAGCGTTATAAATACAACAACCGTATATAAATCAGACATTTCTTTCTACCTCATTGCTAAGCTCTCCGACCGTAATATTGTTTTCGCAAATGTTATGTGCCAAAAATGCGGCAATCCGAACAAACGAATCTCCGAAATTTTCCATAGATGTCTGTTTGTAGCGGCTTGAAGAGTAATTAAGCGACAATCGCAGTCCTTTTGCACTGTCTAAAACTTCTATGTCTAAAACACTTTGGGACGCTGCTCTGTTCTGTTTTATTTCAACTGTTTCTATATCTGTCTCGCCAATTTTTCCGGCATCTCTGATGTCGCTCTGATATAAAACGGCGGCAACATCGCCTTCTATAACTTTAGCGTTTTTTTCAATATACGGATAACAGCTGTGCTTAATTGCGTTTTGCACTTGACTGTGCACGTCTGCAAAAATATCGCCCATATTCATATTTTTGTCAAAACGAAATGCCACCGGCAGATCCCTGTACAAAAGTCCCACCGTATTCATCATCTGTGCGTCCTCTCTGCCGTTATATATCCAAGAAAGCATGACATTAGGATTATTTGAATAAAGAGAAACCGCAATTGCCGAAACAGTAATAAAAAACTCGTTGCGAGATACTCCGAAGTGTTTTTTAATGCTGTCAAGCTTGGCGGTATCAATGTTCATCTCGCATTGAATCTGCCCGATTTTGTTTTCCCTTGTAACATAATCGACGGTCGGATACGTTATTCTGTCATTACCGTCATAACGCTCTTCAAAATACTTGCGGCTTTCTTCGTAAAATGCCGTAAGTGCAATTTCTTCTCTTTTTTTCAACATAAAGTAATAATAGTCCGTCGGAATCGAAACTCCCTCATATGCCTGTGCAATACTGTTTATTAGGACCTTGAAGGAAGTTCCGTCGAATATTGTATGATGAATATCAAAGAAAAGATATAATGCCTTTTCGGTTTCAAAGATGCGACATCGAAAAAGCCTTGTATTTATCATTTTAAAGGGCTGTACAAGAGTATCCTTTAAAAATTTCAAATCAAATTCGCTGATTTTTTCCACCCGTATTTCAGGCATAATCGACTCATCATAGCTTTGTACAATCTCGCCGTCATCGTTAAAAGTAAACTTGGTAAGCAGTGCAGGGTGGCTTTTTATTGCCGTTTCTGCCGCCTTTGAAAGCCTGAGCGGTTCAAACACAGCCTTATCAAGCTTTAGCATAGTAAACAAATTATACATAGTGGACAATGGCGTATATAACTGATAGTCAAACATATACAGCTGTTCTATGGTCAGCTTGTGCGTCTGCTTCATCGCCTTTTTGTTTTTTTCATCGTTCGTTTCACCGTCCATGCCGTGTTCTGCGTAATACAGCTTTGCAATATCTGCGG
>USLP01000126.1 GCA_900555525.1 uncultured Eubacteriales bacterium | reverse complement strand
GAATTTCCCCGGTTCTCCCCAAGGTATCGGAGGTCCGGAATTAATGGAAGACCTGCGGAAGCAAGCCGAACGTTTTGGCGCAGATTTGCGTTATGGAGTTGCTACCGCAGCCAATCTTGCTGAAGCACCTTACAAGATTACGATTGATGACGAAAAGATGATTGAGGCATTGAAAATGGTAAACCTTTGGTCATTTTTAAGTGAGCAAGACGGACTTGATACTAAACTTAATCAACAAGGCAGCAATTTTTCGGGCGGACAAAGGCAAAGGCTTGCCATTGCAAGAGCCTTGCTTCACAACACACCGATATATGTTTTTGATGAAGTAACTTCAAACATAGACGCCGAAAGCGAAAACGACATTATGGCTGTTATTCACAATATGGCTAAAATCAAAACCGTTATTCTTATCTCCCACAGGCTTGAAAATGTGGTAGGCAGTGACAAAATTCTTCTGCTTGATAAAGGCAAAATTGAGGAAAGCGGTACTCATTCTGAACTTATGTCTCTTAATAAAAAATACAAGCTGATGTATTCCACTCAAGCAGAACTTGAAAAATATGCAAAGGAGGAAGCGTAATGAAAAGAAAACAATCAGGTTTCAAAATTATGATGCGGTTGATAAAACTTGTTAAGCCGCTTGCTTTTTTCATGGTACTTGCAGTTATACTCGGCGTTACGGGCTTTCTTTGCGCCATTCAAATTACGGCGCTTGGCAGTATGACACTTCTTACAGCCGCAGGTATAAACGGTGGACTTGCAATAAAAACGGGATGTATTTGCATTATTATTTTTGCGGTTTTGCGTGGCTTTCTTCACTACGGCGAGCAAGCGTGCAACCACTATATTGCATTCAAGTTACTTGCCATTATTCGTGATAAAGTATTCAAATCGCTTCGCAGGTTAACTCCGGCTAAACTTGAAGGTAAAGATAAAGGCAATCTGATATCGCTCATAACAAGTGATATTGAACTTTTAGAAGTTTTTTATGCTCACACGATTTCTCCGATTTGTATTGCGTTTTTAACAAGCCTTGTTATGCTGATATTTATCGGAAGATACAGTATTTGGCTTATGCTTGTTGCACTTGCGGCTTATATTACAGTCGGCATTATTATTCCACTTGTATCATCTAAATTTAACAAAAATATCGGTATGACCTACCGTGAAAATTCGGGTGCACTTTCCGGCTATGTGCTTGACAGTATGAGGGGACTTTTGGAATCAATCAGATACAATTCAACCGATACCCGCCTTAATGAAATGAACGAAAAAACCGATAAACTTAATTCACTTCAAAAGAAGTTAAAGAAAATTGAGGGGCATAATATTTCAATTACGGATATTTCGATTATCTTCTTTTCGATCACAATGCTTTTAGTTGCAATTTGCCTTTACCAAAAGGGCACAATCGGATTTGACGGACTTATTGTTTCAACTGTTGCAATGATGAGTTCATTCGGTCCGGTTGCCGCACTTTCAAACCTTGCAGGCAATTTGACTCACACCCTTGCAAGCGGCGAAAGAGTGCTGTCAATTCTTGATGAAAACCCTGTTGTTGAAGAAAACATCAGCGGCAAAGAAGTTGAATTTGACGGTATGGAATGTAAAAATGTAGGCTTTGCATATGACAAAGAGCAAATTCTTGAATATTTCAATATGGAAATTCCAAAAAACAAAATCATTGCTATAAACGGACCGAGCGGTTCGGGCAAATCGACTGCGCTTAAACTTATGATGCGTTTTTGGGATGTAAACAGCGGCGAAATTGATATGTCGGGTGAAAACATTAAAAATATTAAAACATCATCACTTCGTAACAATCAGAGCCTTGTAAGCCAAGAAACTCAATTGTTTAACGATACGATTGAAAATAACATTAAAATTGCAGATTACAACGCAACAAGAGAAGAAGTTGAAATTGCCGCAAAAAAAGCCTCAATTCACGATTTTATAATAACTTTGCCTAAGGGATACGACACAAATGTAGGCGAACTCGGTGATTTGCTTTCGGATGGTGAAAAACAGCGGATAGGTCTTGCAAGAGCGTTCCTTTGCAACTCTCCTATGATTATGCTTGACGAACCCACAAGCAATTTGGACAGTTTAAACGAGGGCAACATCTTAAAATCCATAAACGAAGCAAAGCACGGCAAAAGCATTGTTTTGGTTTCTCACAGAAAGTCAACGGCAAAAATCGCTGACGAAGCATACACCGTTTACAGAGGCAGATTATCATGAAAAAAGACAGAATCACACGAGAAAAAGAAATGTTACCCGAAATGGTAAAAATTTATTGTCGCGGTGTGCATAAATCAAAAAAAGGAACTCTTTGCAAGGACTGCCAAGAACTTACTGATTATGCGCTTTTCAGGCTTGACCATTGTCGCTGGGGAAACGATAAAAACTTCTGCTCGCAATGTCCATGCCATTGCTACAAACCCGATATGCGTTCGAAAATAAAAGAGGTTATGCGCTATTCCGGGCCGAGAATTATGCTTTATCATCCGCTTGTGGGCACCATTCACGGTATTGAAACGATAAAGGGCGTTATCAAGGCAAAAAAGAAAAGCAAATAACACCAAAAAATATTGACTCTCATACAAACAAAGTCTTTGCCGAAAGGTAAAGGATTTTTTCTTTCATAGTGAAAAGAAAAAAGCACCAATGCTCAATTAAGCATCAGTGCCGTTTCACAAGACTTGTATTTTTCAGTACAAAACGATATTTGAATTTTCTTTTGCAAGGTTTTGCATTTTTTTCCGTGTAGCCGTTGATGCAAAAGAACACAAAGTACTCATTCCTGTTTTGCTTATTCCAATTTACTTTTTTTGCCTTTTCAAGCAAGTCGTAATACACAATAACATCAAGTGGCTTTTTGGTATATTTGCATTCGCCGAAGATGATGTTATTGGAATTATCTGTTGCGACAATATCAATTTCTGTATCTTTTCTGTCCCACCATTTGCCGATTTTTGTGGGAGTGAAACCGAAAAATAAATGCTAAAAATGTTATTTTTTGTAACTTAATAAGCGGATATTTCAAATGCGTTGTTTGATTCTATATAAAACTCTTTTAAAGACGAGCTTATTATATGTGAATTGATTTTTCGTATTTTTACTCGTTTCGGTGTGATTCTCATAAAATCGGCGGCTTAAAAATCGTATTGCGTTTCGTTAAACAAAAAAATCTTGATAATAAAGCGATTGTATGTTAAAATATTTTCCGTAAATTTTGACAGAGGGTGAAAAATATGTCAGGGCACTCAAAATGGAGTACTATCAAACGTAAAAAGGAAAAGACCGATAATGCCCGTGCAAAGGTATTTACTAAAATCGGCCGTGAAATAGCTGTTGCCGTCAGAGAGGGCGGACCCGACCCTGCCGGTAATTCAAAGCTTAAGGATTGCATAGCTAAGGCGAAGGCTTGCAATGTTCCGAACGATAATATCGAAAGAATCATTAAAAAGGCTGCCGGAGACGGAAATACCGATAATTACGAAAGCATAATCTATGAGGGCTACGGTCCGTCGGGTGTCGCCGTAATAGTTGAGACTCTTACAGATAACCGCAACAGAACCGCAGGCGATATGCGTCATTATTTTGATAAGTTCGGCGGCAATATGGGAACCTCGGGCTGTGTTTCGTTTATGTTTACCCGTGAGGGCGTAATTATTATCGACAAAGAGGATGTTGACGAGGAAAAACTTATGGAGGACGCTCTCGAAGCGGGTGCCACCGATTTTCTCACAGACGGCGATGTTTTTGAAATTCGCACAGAGCCTAACGATATGGGCGCTGTACGTGACGATCTTGAGGCTAAGGGTTATAAATACCTGACGGCCGAGGTCGATTATATTCCATCTACCTATACAAAGCTCGAAAGTGAAGAGGATATAAACAATATGGGCAAAATGCTCGAAATGTTTGAAGATAACGACGATGTTCAAAATGTTTTCCATAACTGGGAAAATGAGGACGATTACGAAGGTTGACAGATTTTGAATTTAGGAAATATTCTGTTTTAAATTCAATGCGTAATTTAAGTTAAAGACGGCTTGATTTGTTTTTCAAGCTGTCTTTTTTATTTTTCCTTCGGCATTTGTCGAACAAGGTATTGTAAATTAAAATAATACAAAATAATGTTCTTTCGTAGCATAAAAATATATTAACGTACAAACCTAAAAAATATGCCTGATATGATTGACATTTGACAAAACTAATTATACAATGTATTTGAGGAAAATTTGAAAAACATATTTATATATATTTTTTGGAGGTGCTTTTAAATGAGAAAAACAAAAATAATATGCCCCGTCGGTCCGGCTACCGATGAAGACGGAGTCCTTGAAAAGATGATAAAAGCCGGAATGAATGTTGCGAGATTCAACTTCTCGCACGGCACTCATGAAATGCATAAAAAAAGGTTTAATGAGCTGGTGGCTCTTAGAGACAAACTTGATCTCCCCATAGCTACAATGCTTGACACTAAGGGTCCGGAGATACGTATAGGCTATTTTAAAGACCACAAAGCCGTAACGCTGAAAGAGGGCGATGATTATATTCTCACCTCGCGAGATATAGAGTGCGACGAAAAGCAGGCGAGCGTTTCCTTTAAGGAACTGCCGCAGGATGTCAAAATGGGCACGATTATCAGAATAAACGACGGTCTTGTATCTCTCAGGGTTGAAAAGGTCGAAGGCCCCGATATTTATTGTAAGGTTGTTGACGGCGGTGTTATTTCAGACCAAAAGGGCGTAAATGTTCCGGATACAAATTTATCAATGCCTTATCTTTCCGAGCACGATATGTCCGATTTGGCGTTCGGGGCAAAGCTCGGATTCGATTTCATAGCGGCTTCATTTATTCGCTCGGCCGCGGATGTTGATTATCTTCGTAATTTTACAAATTCCGTGGGATTTCACAAGGTAAAAATAATTGCAAAAATAGAGAATATGAGCGGCGTCAACAATATTGATGAAATTATTGCCGCTGCGGACGGTATTATGATAGCGCGTGGCGATATGGGCGTCGAAATACCGTTTGAGCTTATTCCGTCAATACAGAAAAAGCTCATCAAAAAGGCATATACGGCAGGTAAGCAGGTTATAACCGCAACTCAGATGCTTGAGTCGATGATAACGAATGCCCGTCCCACAAGAGCAGAGATTACCGACGTTGCAAATGCAATTTATGACGGCACTTCGGCAATTATGCTTTCCGGTGAAACTGCCGCCGGTAAGCACCCTGGCGAGGCTG
>USLP01000125.1 GCA_900555525.1 uncultured Eubacteriales bacterium | reverse complement strand
GGGCCCGCCTGTTGCAACAAGCATTTTTATATCGGGACAAGCTATCATCATATCCGTTGTTTCCATTGTCGGCTTTGCAACGCTGACAACAACGTTTTCGGGACCGCCTGCTTCAAGTACTGCACGGTTTACAAGGTCAACCGCATAGTTAGATGTTTTAATCGCATGAGGATGCGGATTAAATACAACGCAGTTACCGCCTGCAAGCATTCCGATAGAATTGCAAAGAACCGTTTCGGAAGGATTTGTCGAAGGCGTAATGCTTCCGATAAGTCCGAACGGAGCGGGTTCAACAAGTGTAAAACCGCCGTCACCGCTGTATGCTCTGGGTTCTATATCCTCTGTACCGGGAGTTTTATCGGCAACAAGCATATGCTTTATTGTTTTGTCCGTAACACGTCCCATTTTTGTTTCGCTTACACCGAGCTTTGCCATAGTTTCGGCTTCAAGAGCAATTTTTTCTCTGATTTTTGAAATCATTGCTTCTCTCTGCTTAACGCTGTAGCCTCTGTATAGTTTATAAGCTTTCTTTGCAGCCTCCAAGGCTTCTTCCATGCTGTCAAAAACACCCTTTAGTCTTTTTGTGCTTCCGACATCGGAATCTGTAATTTTGAGTTCGCTTATAACCTGCTCGACAATACTCGCTACGTCTTTTTCGTTCATTCTGTATCGTCCTTTCGTAAATTTTGCCTAAAATCTTGTGTTATAAAGCTTATCCGCATAATCTCCCAGGAAAGTATCCTGTTCGAGCGTTCCGCCCGAAACACCGAAACCGCCGACAATTCTGCCGTTTTGGTAAAGCGGAACGCCGCCTCCGAAAACAACGATTCTATTGTCTTGATGCTGAATACCGTATAAGGATTCACCGGGTTTTGTAAGATTTTCAAGCTTATATGTAGGCATTTTCAGACTTACTGCCGTATATGCCTTATCCTGCGCTATTTTGACGCTCGCTATAAATGCGTCGTCATCACGCTTTAAAGCAATCAGGTTTCCGCCTGCATCGCATACCGCACACACAGCCAGTACACCTGTTTCTTTTGCTTTTTCTATTACTTTATCTATAAGCGCATCAGCACTTTTTAAGTTAAGATTTTCATTATTTACAGCGTTATCGGCTTTCACATTGCCATGCGGTATATAATCACCCTTATCAGCTCCTGCCGATTGGTCTTCGTATCTGGCAAGGACGAAAAACAAATCCGAAATTCTGTTGAAGTACGGCAAATCTTCTTTTTTTATCATGAAGATTTTGTTTGCCTTTACCGCGATACGTTCCGCACGTCTTGCAACCGTTCTTGCAATATCGAGATATGTTCCCGAAAGCGTTTTTCCGCTTACGATAAACTCTTTCGGAAGAACCGTTCTTTTGGAATATGTATCGATAAGCTGTTCCGTTCTTGCAACCGCCGAAGCAAAATCAAACTCACTTCCGCCTGCGATATATCCGCTCAGCTTTATAAGTTCATGCTGATATGCGTCCGCAATTTCTCCAATAATAGAAGATGACGCCGCTTTTACAAGACCGAGATTTGCGCTTAATTCATCAATTGTTCCCAAAAGCTCAAACAGAACGTTATCCTTTTGATAACTGTAGTTTTTAGCGTTTTTTGTGTAACCGCCGTCGCCGTTTTTGGTATATATCATATGATGCAAACCACCCTTTTTTCATGAGTGTCAATACAAGAGTACTACTTCTTCATAGCCTCTAAAACTTTTTTCGTAATTTCGCTTACCAAGTCGCTGTCAGCGGATTTTTCGGAAGATGAACCGCAAGCTCCGCAATTATGACAGCTTACTTTGCCGTCTTTGTTGTTGGGGCAAAGGTCTGCGGGGTGTTTACCCTTCATGCCGAATTTTCTACGGATTTCATAAAGCTTTGCAACCTGTTCCTGTGAAAGTTCCTTCGGTCCGCCAAGCTGTTTTGAATAGAACAAAAGCTGTGCGTAGAATTCAAGAGATTCCATTTTATGATAAGCTGCCAAAAGCGAATCGGAATAAGCCAATGCGCCGTGGTTAGCCAAAAGTACAGCATCATAATACTGCAAGTATTTTGAAACTGCATCGGGGATTTCTTCCGTAGAAGGTGTGCCGTATTCTGCGATAGGAACGCATCCGAGAGCGATTACAGCTTCGGGCATTATCGGCTGTGTAAGCGGAATACCTGCAATTGCAAAGCTTGTAGCATAAACAGGGTGAGCATGAACAACGGATTTAACGTCAGGTCTTTCCTTATATACTCTCATATGCATTTTTATTTCCGAAGAAGGTTTAAAATTACCGTTTGCCTGCAAAACGTTGCCCTTTGCGTCAACTTTGCATATGTAATCGGGTGTCATAAAGCCTTTGCTTACGCCCGTAGGTGTGCACAAAAATTCATTGTCGCTGATTTTAACAGAAATATTACCGTCGTTTGCGGCTACCATTCCTCTGTTATAAATTCTTTTTCCGATTTCGCATATTTCTTTTTTGATTTCGTACTCATTCATCATAATATCGAAAATCTCCTTTTTTCTGTGTTTGTTTTTGTTTTTGTTTGTATTATACTCTTTTTTTTTGTTTTTGTCAATAGTTTTGGATTAAAAAAATCGGTATTTTACAAAGTTTTTCTCATTATATAGCAAAGACAGCGAAAAAACCGACATTTTCGCTGTCTTTTTATAAATTTAAACCTTTATCTCTTCTTCTGTGTCAAGATTTTTTGCGTCCTTTAAGAGAGGTTTAACGTATTCGTTTATGAAATCGTCAACCTGTCCTGCTGCACGTCCCGTATATGCTTCGGGCTTTAAGTGGGAAAGAATTTCCTCCTCACTAAGTCCGAATGCGGGGTCTTTGGCAATTCTTGATATAAGGTCATTCGGAAGTCCGAATTCCTTAACCTGTCTGCCTGCCTCCATGGAATAAACTCTGATTTTTTCGTGAAGTTCCTGTCTATCTCCGCCTTTTTTCACAGCGTTCATCATTATGTTTTCGGTCGCCATAAACGGAAGTTCGGACATAATTCTCGAATGAATAACCTTCGGATAAACCACAAGTCCGCCCGCTACATTAATATATAAATCCAAAATGGCGTCAACCGCCAAAAAGCTCTGCGGAACAGTTATTCTCTTATTTGCAGAATCGTCAAGCGTTCTTTCAAACCACTGTGTTGCGGCTGTTACGGCAGGGCTTGTCGCATTCGTTATAACAAAGCGTGCAAGCGACGTAATACGTTCGCTTCTCATAGGATTACGTTTGTATGCCATTGCGGACGAGCCTATCTGTGTTTTTTCAAACGGTTCTTCAATTTCTTTAAGGTGCTGAAGAAGTCTTATATCGTTTGCAAACTTTGAAGCCGACTGTGCAATACCCGACAGGCAATTCAAAACATAGCTGTCAAACTTTCTCGGATATGTCTGACCCGTAACGGGATATTCGTTTTCATATCCCATTTTTTTGACAACCTCTCTGTCAAGCGTTTTTACTTTTTCGCCGTCACCTTTAAAGAGTTCCATAAAAGACGCCTGTGTTCCCGTTGTGCCTTTAGCGCCTCTTAATCTGATTTTTGAGATAAGAAAGTCAACCTGTTCTATATCCAAAAGAAGGTCATAAATCCAAAGCGTGGCTCTTTTTCCTACCGTTGTGAGCTGTGCAGGCTGAAAATGCGTAAATCCCAAAGTCGGCATATCTCTATATTTAAGAGCAAAATCGGAAAGACGGGAAACCGCTTTCAAAAGCTTTTCTCTAACGATTTTAAGCGCACGGTGTATTATTATAATATCCGCATTGTCGCCAACAAAGCAAGAGGTTGCTCCCAAATGAATTATGCCTTTTGCGTTCGGGCATTGCGTACCATAAGCGTAAACGTGGCTCATAACGTCATGGCGCACGATTTTTTCGCGTTCCTTGGCAACGTCATAATTGATATTATCCTTATTTTTTTCAAGTTCGCTTATCTGTTCGTCCGTTATGTTAAGTCCAAGTTCTTTTTCTGTTTTTGCAAGTGCAATCCAAAGTTCTCTCCAAAGCTTGAATTTTGTATCATCGGAAAAAACAGCTTTCATGGCATCGCTTGCATATCTTGTATTGAGCGGATTTTCGTAAAATTCGGTTGACATTTTATTATTACCTTTCTGAATTATTTAATATCTTTTAAAAAATCTTCAAGACGGTCAAGACCTTTTTCGATACTCTTCATATCCGTTGCATACGACCATCTTACAAAATCGTCCGCTCCGAAGCCCGAACCGGGAACGAGCGCAACGAGCTTTTTATCAAGCAAAAGCGAGCAAAAATCATCGGAGGTATTAATTTTAACACCGTCAATCGTTTTTCCTTTGATTTTCGATATATTCATCATTATATAGAAAGCGCCTTTCGGCATTCTGCATGATAAGCCGTTAATTTTGTTGATTCTTTCATACATATAATTACGTCTCTTCAAAAATTCAGCTTTCATTTTATATACGCAGTCCAAATCACCGTCAAGAGCCGCCGTAGCCGCTGCCGGCGCAATCGAGTTCGGGTTTGACGTAGCGTGCGACTGGATATTTCCCATAACCTTTGCAAAAGCGCTGTCGCAGGCTGTATAGCCAATTCTCCATCCTGTCATGGCATATGTTTTTGAAACTGCGTTTACGGTTATTGTAAGCTTCTTTATGTCCTCACCCAAAGAAGCAATGCTTACCGTTTCGCCATCATATATTAAATGTTCATAAACTTCATCGGAAATAATAACAAGGTTATTCGCTACCGCAAAGTCGGCTATTTTCTGAAGCTCATCTTTTGAATATACCGAGCCCGTGGGGTTTGACGGACTGCAAAGAACAAGCGCAACTGTTTTATCCGTCATAGCATTTTTCAAATCATCAATTTTAAACTTGAAATCATTTTCTTCGGTTGTCTGCAAAATTACGGGAACACCATCCGCAAGCTTAACCATTTCGGGATAGCTTACCCAATAAGGCGCAGGAATAATAACTTCGTCGCCGGGATTGAGCATTGCCGTGAATATATTCATAAGCGAATGTTTTGCGCCGTTTGAAATAACGATATCCGATGTATTATATATAAGGTTGTTTTCTCTTTTTAATTTTCTTACAACAGCCTGTTTCAAAGCAAGCGTACCCGATGCAGGGGTATATTTTGTCATCCCCTTTTCCAGAGCTTCAATTGCCGCCTGTTTTATATGGTCGGGTGTATCAAAATCGGGTTCTCCCGTTCCGAAGCCGACAGCGTCTAAGCCTTCCGCTTTCATAGCTTTAAATTTTGAGTCGATAGCCAAAGTCGGAGATGC